>DPZM01000280.1 GCA_003535955.1 Lachnospiraceae bacterium
TGGGAGCGAAGAAGGAAGAGTGCGTTCTTATCGGTGACACCGACAATGATGCAAAGGGCGCAATGAAAGCGGGCATTCCCTTTATTGCGGTAACCTACGGATTCGGATTTAAAAGTAAGGATGATCTTAAGGACTATCCCCATATAGGAATCGCATCCACACCCATGGAAGTGATACATTGGTTCTGAACCAATGTGTCAGTAAATGTGACATTTGAGTTGACGGAATGAATATGAAAAAGACGATCCTGAAAATGATGATATTGCTCCTTGTATCGATAGCAGTGGGATACCTTATGCTTGTTGCAGTGTTCTGTATTCCGCAGAGCAGGATATTTAAGGGACTGGCCAATTCGGTACCGGTACTTGAAAGGGATACGGAAGAGGAAGTTATATTCGGATATCCGTCGAGCAGGCTTGATGTTTTTTCGGACGGAGCCATATTAAACGCGACCATTCACACAAATCAGGAAGGACCGTTCAGGCGGGCTGTCGCATGTTACCAGTATATATACAGGGACTTAAGCAGGGCAGAAGCCTTTATTGCGTATTTTGAACCCAGGGAGCCTGACGGGGATATGCTATATGTAAGGTATTGGCATGGGATACTTGTTATACTGAAACCCCTTTTTCTGTTCTTTAATTACTCGGATATAAGAATGTTTAACCAGACAGGGCAGCTCATACTCATGTGCTTATGCCTGGGGGCGCTGGCAAAAAAGAAGCTCTTACGGTTTGCACCGGCAGTACTCATGACTTATTTCTTTCTTATGCCCTTTACCCTGCCTTTGTCGATCCAGTACTCACCTGTTTTCTATACGGGGTTTGCATCACTTACGGTTCTTGTGTATTTTTACGATCGCCTTAAGGATAAGGGATGGATACTGTATCTTTTCCTGATGACCGGCATTATCACGGCCTATATGGACCTTCTTACATATCCCATGTTTACCCTGGGCATTCCGCTTGCGGGTCTTCTGATCATGCGGGGAACGGCCGGACATGGGATATTTGCGGATGACCTTAAGGAGTTCATATTCAGCGGGATATCCTGGGGAGCAGGTTATGCCGGAATGTGGGCCGGAAAGATACTTATATCGATACCATTTTATGGTTTATCCCCGATAACTGACGCCTTATTAAGTGTAAAGAAGAGGTCGGTATCCGGTGCATCCGAAGAAGGAATATCGTATATGGATGCCCTTAACGCAAACCTCTTTATGTATAAAAATGACATTTTTAAAGTATTACTATTGCTTTATACGGCCATAATGGCCGGATATATCATATGTTCCCTTGTAAGGAAAGGAGGAAGACATGACATCCGGGGAGCGATCCTTTATGTCGTTACCGGACTGATCCCCTTTGCCTGGTTTATGGTAACAACGGAACATGCTCAGGTACATTCATTTATGACATATAAAAATCTTGCGGTCACGGTATTTGCATATTGTGCCATGCTTGCCGCAATTGCGGGAAACAGATCGGATAAGGTTAAGCTGACGGAAGGAAATGCAGGATAAGGAAAGCTATATGGAAAATGCGGAAGTAAAAGAAAAGAATAAGCCCGGGATAAAAACCGTTATTCCCTGGGCCGTATTGGTCCTTTCCCTATGTACGGCGATATTTTATATTTTCTGCAGGGAGAGGGCTGATTTCAATATTGATTATACGGATACCCTTCTGTGGGCTGCAGCCTCTGTAGAGGGCAGGGGGCTTGTGAACCATGACTTCTGGTATGCCTATATAATCCCGTTCAGCGGATATCTTATCATGATACCGCTTGTTATGATCTTCGGAGTCACATATTTAGCACATGCTTTGGGAATGGCGATCTTTACTCTTCTCTTTGCGGCAGCGATATTCTTCGGATGCAGGGCAGTGGGCCTTACTTATGAAAAGAGCGCGGCCCTTACCGGTATTCTTATTCTTATCCTTTGCGGTTCGTCGATCACAAGAATGATATTCTTCGGGCATGTTATCCATTACAGCATGGCAATGATCTTTACTTCGGTCGCTCTGATACTGCTTAAAAGAACGCAGTGTCTGTATGCCGGAAAGTTCACGGCCGGACAGTGGATATGCTACGGACTTCTCCTTATATGGAATTATCTGGCCTGCCTTAACGGCTCATCGGCTCTGGCACTTTACTTTTGCCCGATAGTAGGAGCACTTGTACTTGAACGACTGCTTGATGAACGTGATATAACCTTTGCAGAGATCAGAATTCCGGTTATAAGGCTTGTCATCATGTGCGGTGCGGCAGGGATGGGATTTTTGACCAAGAGATATATGATCCAGCCCTATTTTGACAGCAGCTATGAGGAGGGATTTTCTTCGCTGCTGTCTCATGAGGAATGGTTTTTCAAGGAGCAGGGATTTCTGGTCAGGTTTTCCACTTTACTTACCGACTGGGTATATAACGGGACGCCGATGCTGTCAATGGATGGTTTCTTTATTCTTCTGCGCCTGATGCTTGCGGTTATAATTCTTACGGTTCCCGTCATTGCGCTTTTCTTCTACAAGAGATGCAATAATAAGCTTATGCGGATCCTTCTGCTTGATTACTGGGTTCTTTTCGGCCTTATTATGCTCACATACAGCGTAAGCAAGATCCAGGAAGCAAGCTGGAGGCTGGCATCACTCCTGGGAATGTCGATAATAGTATCCCTTGTATATATCCTCTGGGCCCTTAAGGAGAAGTTCTTCTGCAGGTTTGCTTATCTGCTCCTTGCTGTTTTTATCCTTACAGCCTGCACTGATCTTGTGTCGGTAGCAACCCTTAGTGCCGATGACAGTGTTAACGGATATGTAAGGCTGGCAGCTGTTCTTGACGAACATGGTCTTACCTATGGATATACCGATCTGTGGGGCGGTGCCAATGCCATCACGGTCCTTACCGATTCGAGGATAAAGGTACGTGCCGTTAAATATGAAGGTGAAAACAGCTACAGCATCGACAGATATCAGGGGCAGGCATCCTGGTATGAAGACCAGCCCGGTGTTGAAAGGTATTTTGCCGTGATACCGAATGATTATCTTGAAATATATAAGGATTCGCTTGTTGCGGGATCGATAGAACAGATACCCTTTGAAGAGACAACAATACTGGTGTTTGACAAAAACATCTTTAAGGACGGACAGCAGGTGTACGATGTCCGGATGACAGAATAAACAAATCTTGTTGATTCGATTCCCGTATGCTATATTAAACTAATGACTAAATAAGGAGCCCAAGGAGATAAAAAATGAGGAGTAACGTACCCGAGATTTTCGGAAGCATGGTTTTTAACGACGCAATAATGAGGGATAAGCTTCCGAAGGACATTTACAAGTCGCTTAAGAAGACGATCGAGGCCGGAAGAGATCTGGATATCTCGATAGCCAACGTGGTTGCGATCGCCATGAAGGACTGGGCCATAGAGAAGGGGGCAACCCACTATACACATTGGTTCCAGCCACTTACAGGTATCACTGCGGAGAAACATGATTCCTTTATATCGCCTCAGAATGACGGTCGTGTCATTATGGAATTCTCGGGAAAGGAGCTTATAAAGGGTGAACCTGATGCTTCCAGCTTTCCTTCAGGAGGCCTGCGTGCCACATTTGAAGCCCGTGGATATACGGCATGGGATCCCACATCTTATGCCTTTGTTAAGGACGGTGTTCTCTGTATTCCGACGGCCTTCTGCTCCTATGGCGGAGAGGCGCTTGATAAGAAGACACCTCTTCTTCGTTCCATGGAAACCCTTAATGAGCAGGTCCTGCGTATACTCCGCCTTTTTGGCAATACTTCCGTCAGGAGGGTGGCAACAACGGTAGGTCCCGAGCAGGAATATTTCCTTGTGGACCGTGATGTATATAATAAGCGTAAAGACCTTATCTATTGCGGACGAACACTTTTCGGGGCAATGGCACCCAAGGGTCAGGAGATGGACGATCATTATTTCGGAGCCATTCTCCGCCGTGTTCAGGCCTATATGGAGGACTTGAACGATGAACTGTGGAAGCTCGGCATCTTAAGTAAGACCGAGCATAATGAAGTGGCTCCGGCCCAGCATGAAATGGCCCCGATATTTGATACGGCAAACATATCGATCGATCACAACCAGGTAACAATGGAGATCATGAAGAATGTTGCCAAGAAGCACAATATGGTGTGTCTTCTTCATGAGAAGCCTTTCGCGGGTGTGAACGGTTCCGGCAAGCACAACAACTGGTCAATGGTAACGGATGACGGCGTTAACCTGCTTGAGCCCGGAAAGTCACCCCATGAGAATGCCCAGTTCCTGCTTTTCTTAACCGCTATTATTAAGGCGATCGATGAATATCAGGACCTTATGCGGGTATCGATCGCATCTGCCGGAAACGATCACCGTCTGGGGGCAGCCGAGGCACCGCCTGCGATCATGTCAATCTTCCTCGGGGATGACCTTGAGGAGATACTTGAATGTATTGAGAAGGGTACCTCATATAAGAACCAGGGAGCAGGCAGGATGGAGATAGGTGTCCATGTGCTTCCG
>DPZM01000302.1 GCA_003535955.1 Lachnospiraceae bacterium
CCCGTGCTCGGGTTCCTGCGTAGTCTTAAGTACAGATGGAGAGGTTCTCGCATGTGTCTCCTATCCCGGATATAACGCAAACAGGCTGACTAATACGATTGACGCCGATTATTATGCGGAGCTGATGAATGACCTTTCGAGTCCCATGTACAATCATGCCACCCAGCAGATGACGGCACCGGGATCTACCTTTAAAATGGTCTCGGCCATAACAGGTCTTGAAAATCACGTGATAAACCTGGGTGAGTCGCTCCAGTGCCGCGGAACATATGAGATAGAGAGCCTTAACCTTGAAAAGAAGTGCTGGATATATCCTTATGCCCACGGAAGCCTGGATGTCACACATGCTATCGAGAATTCATGCAACTCCTTCTTCTATGAGGTCGGTTACAGGCTTGCAACCAACCTTCATACAACAACCTACAATGAGAAGGCAGGTCTTGCCAAGCTCAGGGTATATGCCGACAAGTTCGGCCTTACAGAGAAGACCGGTATTGAGATGGAAGAGAACGAACCGCAGTTTTCGGATACCCTGCCCATTGACTCCGCCATCGGTCAGGGTTCCCACAACTATACCACCATCGGGCTTGCAAGATATGTTGATACGATCGCTACCCGCGGGGTCTGCTACAACCTGACTCTTGTTAACAGGATAATGGATAATGACGGACAGACGGTAAGGGAGTACATTCCCGATATAAGAAACAGGGTGGAGGTACCCCAGAATGAATGGGATGCGGTTCAGTACGGAATGAGGCTTGTTGCAAATAAGACTGCGGCTTATAAGGGCTTTCCGATAAATGTTGCGGGAAAGACAGGTACGGCACAGACATCGCTGTCAAGAACCAACCATGCTCTTTTTGTTGGCTTTGCCCCATATGAGAATCCCGAGATCACGGTTGCGGTAAGGATCGCATACGGTTACACATCGGCCAATGCCGCAGGTCTGGCAAGCGATGTGATGAAGTATTATTTCAATCTTGAGGACAAGGATGAGCTGATAAACGGTATAGCGACCGTTGAAGAAAATATGGAAGTAATAGAAGATTAATAAAGGGAATAAGGGAATAATATGAAAAGTACTGTAACATTAAAATCTTTCAAAAACGGCATAAATATCAAGCTGGATCCGGAGGTGCCCTTCGAAACCATCTATAAGGAGCTGATAGAGAAGTTCTCTTCGTCAGCCAAGTTCTTTGGCAAGGCAAAGCTTGTCATCTCATTCCAGGGAAGGGAACTGTCTGAGGAAGAAGAGGAGTTTCTTATAGACTGTATACACGATAATTCGGATATCACCGTTTTATGTGTGATCGGTGAGGATGAAAAGCAGGAAGTTAAGTATATTAAAGCCGTTAATTCCTTCGCGCAGAACAGTAACGATCACGGAGGACAGTTCTACAAGGGAAGCGTCAAGGCCGGAGAAACTCTTGAGACCGATTCGAGCCTGATCATTCTTGGGGATGTTAACCCCGGAGCCACTGTGGCGGCGTCCGGCAATATAATAATCCTGGGCAGCCTGTACGGAAATATTCAGGCAGGATGCTTTGGAGATGATAAAAGCTTCATAGCAGCTCTTGACTTAAAGTGCGAGAGAATAATGATCGGTGAACATAAAAAGGAACTCACACAGAAGAACGGGCTTTTCCTCAAAAACAAGGCCGTACCCAAGATCGTCTATGTTGAAAACGGTGATATAGCCATTAAAGCCATAACCACGGATACACTTAACAGTCTTTCCTTTTAAAGGGGTGATATGATGGATAGGTTTCGTATCCTTCAAAAATACAGCATAAAAAAATATAATTTCTTTCTGGTGCTCTTATGCATTGCGATAACTGTGGTCGGGATCCTGCTTATCGGGAGTGCGAAACAGGATCTTGTAAATCGCCAGACACAGGGACTTATCATAGGACTTGTCTTTCTGATAGTCGTTTCACTTATAGATTATCATTTTATCCTTAAGTTCTATTGGCTTGAATATATTCTTGCCATCACACTTCTTGTTGCGGTCTTTTTGTTCGGTGATAAAGCGGGCGGCGCTGCAAGATGGTTTGTATTTTTCGGAATAAGATTCCAGCCGTCCGAGCTTGCAAAAATCTTATTGATTTTATTTTATGCTCAGTTTATTATGAAACATGAGGAAAAGCTTAATACATTCCGCATGATATTTGCCTGTGTGGTGCTCATTGTACCGCCTTTTGTACTTATCTTCGAACAGCCTGATCTGTCCACAAGTATCATGATCATTACCATTTTCTGTGTACTTATGTTCCTGGGCGGATTAAGCTACAAGGTGATCCTGGTCGTGGCAGCTGTTGCCCTTCCTTCGGCGATAGTACTGCTGAACATGATCCTGACACCCGGACAGACAATTGTAAATGAGTACCAGCAGAAGAGACTGCTTGCATGGATACAACCTGAGAAATACGCATCCACAGAGGCCTACCAGCAGCTGAATTCCATAACGGCCATAGGTTCGGGCCAGCTTTACGGCAAGGGGCTTAACAATAATGTTATAGGTTCAGTCAAGAACGGTAATTTTATATCCGAAGCCCAGACTGACTTTATATTTGCTATAGCCGGAGAGGAACTGGGTTTTGTGGGATGCTGCGGAATACTGATCCTTTTATTCCTTATAGTTGTACAATGTATATGGATAGCCGTAAGGGCAGAAGATCTGGCCGGAAGGCTTATAGCAGGAGGAATGGCCGGTTTTATCGGATTCCAGACCTTTATCAATATAGGTGTTACCACGATGATCCTTCCCAACACCGGACTTACACTTCCTTTTGTCAGCTACGGGCTGACTTCGCTCGTTACGATGTTTATTGGTATCGGCCTGGTTTTGAATGTTAGGCTGCAGGCCGACAATCTGATATACTGATCTCGGAGGTTTGTATGAACATAGGACTTATTGCACATGATGCCAAGAAAAAGCTTATGCAGAATTTCTGCATTGCTTACAGGGGAATCCTCTGCAAAAATTCATTATATGCTACGGGAACCACAGGCAGGCTTATCGAAGAGGTAACCAATCTCTCCATTCATAAGTATCTTGCCGGACACTTGGGAGGAGAACAGCAGATAGGCGCGCAGATCGAACATAACGAGATTGACCTTATGATCTTTCTTCGCGATCCGCTTTCGCCAAAGTCACACGAACCTGATGTTAGTTATATAATAAGGCTGTGCGATATACACAATATTCCGCTGGCAACAAATCTTGCCACGGCGGAGCTTCTTATCAAATCACTTGACAGGGGAGACATGGAGTGGCGTGAGATGTATAAGTAAAGCGATCATATTCCTGGTGGCCGCGGGCTTTTGCATGTTCCTTGCAGGCTGCGGAAGCGGGTATAGGTTCGCATATGACTCCAAAACCAAATTATCCGCCTTCGCTTTTGATGCAACAAACGGAAGCGATGTTGCCAAACCCTTTGCGAAAGACCTTTGCGTAGTCGGTCCCGAAAACCTTACGGGAAGCACGGATCTGACCGGGGTTACGGCGGCAGGCCTTTTTGATGTCAAGTCATGTGGAACACTGTATGCCAAAAATGTGCATAATCAGCTGGCACCGGCATCCCTCACGAAGACAATGACGGCACTTCTTGCCTTAAAATACGGCCATTTGGAGGATATTATCACAGCATCCGCCAATGTGAACATTACAGAGCCCGGAGCCCAGCTTGCAGGCCTTAAGGAGGGGGATAAGCTGACTCTTGAACAGGCCTTGCATGCGCTTATAATGTATTCGGGCAATGATGCATCGGTTGCCATCGCAGAGTATATATCCGGATCTGTTGATGAGTTCTGTAACCTTATGAACAGAGAGGCCCAGCAGCTTGGGGCCACAAATACTCATTTTTCGAATCCTCACGGCCTTTCCGAGGACAGCCACTATACAACAGCTTATGACCTTTATCTGATTTTTAACGAGGCCATGAAATATGATAAGTTTAAAGAGATCATAGGCATGACCGAATACACGACCTCCTACAGTGACCGTAACGGCAATCCCAAGGCGATGACCGTAAGGAATTCCAATTATTATATTACCGGAGAAGTATCTTCACCTTCCAATGTAAGCATAATTGGCGGTAAGACCGGTACCACAAACATGGCCGGTTCATGCCTTATACTTCTTTCAAATAATCAGAAGGGCAGCCCTTACATTTCGGTAATTTTAAAGGCTGAAGACAAGGATACCCTTTACAGGCAGATGAGCAGGCTGCTTGAGCAGGTTCCTTAAGTTCACCTTGTCTTTTATGCAAGAATCATCTATAATCTAAATATGGGTATATTCCAAAAATATGGGTTTATAAGGAGGGTACTGCAATGATACAATTAATCGTCGGTGAAAAGGGGAAGGGTAAGACCAAGCATCTTTTGGAGAAGGTAAATGCTTCGGCCAAGACGAGCAACGGTAACATAGTTTATCTTGATAAGAACAGTAAACATATGTATGAGCTCAACAATAAGATCCGCCTGATTAATGCATCGGAATTCCCCATTTCTTCCGAGGGTGAATTTGTAGGTTTTATATGTGGTATTGTTTCCCAGGATCACGACCTGGAGCAGGTATTTTTAGACAGTTTTATGGATGTGGCCTATATTAAGGAACACAGTGGTGTTGAAGGCGTTGTTAAGAAGCTTGATAAGATAAGCGAACAGTTCAAGGTTGATTTTGTCATAAGCGTAAGCCTTTCGGCATCCGAGCTTACTGATTATCTGCAGTCTAAGGTGATCGTATCTCTCTAAGTAATGAAGTATAAGTAAATATAACCGCTAAGGAGGGGGAATTGATGATTCTCCCTCCTGTTAGGTTTTTTAAGGGGCTAAAGTGGCACAGGATCAGGGAAGAGCTGATAAGGGCGAAAAAAACAGAAAAATAAAGAAATACCGTTCTCCGATCAATATCAATCTTGGATTGATAATCTTTGGGGTTATTTTTGTGTACATAGTCGTTGTCGTTGTAAGCTATTTTAAGAGTGAAAGGATAGCTCCCTATGAAGTTACAATGGGATCCCTTGCCGTCAACAATACCTATACAGGTGTCATAATCCGTGATGAGACCGTGGTGGAATCGGAGTATTCGGGATACATCAACTATTATGCCAGGGAAGGCGAGAAGGTTGCCAACCATGCCATGGTATATACGGTAGATGAAACAGGAAGGATAAACGAGATGCTCAATAATGATTCCGGTGATTCCGTCATACTCAGCAAGGAAGACCTGTCCGAATTGAAGGACGAGATATCATCGTTTTCATCAGGCTTTGATCCCGTTAATTATCTGGATACGTATGATTTTAAGTTTTCAATAGAAGGAACTGTTTTAAAGATTGCCAACTACAAGGTATTATCTAGTATCGATTCCTATAAGACAGGTGATTTTTCCGATAATGTCAATTTCGGTTATGCTCCCGAATCGGGTGTTTTGGTATACTCAGTTGACGGATATGAGGAATATACGCCTGAGGACATGACCAAGGCTCTTTTGTATAACGAAGGCTATGAGAAAAAGCAGTTTTCAAGCAATGACCTTGTGGCTGCGGGCGATCCGGCCTATAAGATAATAGGTGATGAAGAATGGTCCCTGATTGTGGAGATCGATGAAGCAAAATGCAAGGAGCTTGAGGATGATGACTACATAAATGTCAGGTTCTTAAAGAACAATTACACATCATGGGCCAGGATATCAATATTGCGACAGGATGGTACCATTTTCTTAAAGCTTGACTTTAACAATTCCATGATAACCTTTGCAACCGACAGGTTCCTGGAGGTGGAGCTTCTGACAGATTCGGATCAGGGCCTGAAGATCCCCAATTCTTCAATAGTAGAGAGAATGTTTTACCTGATACCGGAGGATTATCTTACGCTTGGAGATAACGGAAATGAAGAGGGATTCCTGCGCGAAGCCTTTCTTGAAGACGGGACACCGACAACTGAATTTGTTAAACCCACCATATATGCCATGTACGACGGAGAGTACTATGTAGATGAATCCGCCTTTAAGATAGGTGATTATATCATCAAGCCGGACAGCGATGAGAAATATCCTATAAGCAAGCAGGGAGCCCTTACAGGTGTTTATAACATAAACAAAGGTTATGCTGACTTTAAGCAGATAACTGTTCTCTATCAGAATGAGGAATATTCGATAGTAAAGTCAAATACCAAGTACGGTCTGAATGTTTATGATTATATTGTTTTAAAGGGTGATACCGTGGATGCTGATGAATTCATATATGAATAATATATCCGTCTTTGAATTATTAAATGATGCAAAGGAGTAGGGAATGAGCTTAAGAGAAAACCTTGAAGAAGTAAAAAACAATATAGATACTGCTGCAGGGAAGGCAGGCCGCAGTCCGGAAGAGATAACGCTTATAGCAGTATCAAAGACCAAGCCGGTTTCCATGATCAGGGAAGTATATGATCTCGGAGTACGTGATTTTGGAGAAAACAGAGTCCAGGAGATCATGGAGAAATACGATCAGCTTCCGGATGATATCCGCTGGCACCTTATCGGCCATCTTCAGACCAATAAGGTTAAATATATAATCGATAAGGTGTGTCTTATCCACAGTGTTGATTCGTATAAGCTTGCTGCGGAGATAAGTAAAGAGGCACAAAAGTGCTCACGAAACGTTGATATTTTGATCGAAGTAAATGTGGCGGGTGAAGAATCAAAGTTTGGAGTCAGACCGGATGATCTTGAAAATCTTGTAAGAAGTATTGCCAAGTTACCGGGAATATGTATAAAAGGTCTTATGACTGTGGCACCATATGTTGTGGATTCTGAAGAAAATCGAGGCGTTTTTGTCAAAATGAAGCAATTTGCTGTTGACATAAGTAGGAAAAGCATAGATAATGTATGTATGGATTATCTTTCGATGGGTATGTCCGGTGATTATACCGTAGCTGTAGAAGAAGGGTCTACAATGGTACGTGTCGGAACATCCATATTTGGTGAGAGGAACTATAAATAAGCAGCAAATAAGGAGAGTGAGTAAAATGGCATTTTTTGACAATGTTCTCAAGTCACTGAAGTATAATGACGAAGACTACGATGACGAAGAGTATTTCGACGAGGAAGATGACTACGAGGAGGCTCCACGTCAGCGCAGGTCGATCAAGACGGCAACCATTGATGATGAGGATGACAACAGGGCATCCGGAAGGGCATCAGGCAAGGTGACTTCGATCGGAGGACGTTCTTCCGCCATGAAGAATGCAAGGCCGAGCGGCAGCGTAAATGAAGTGTGTGTGATCAAGCCTACAACGGTAGAGGATTCAAGGGAGATCACCGATACGCTTTTATCCAACAGAACAGTTGTACTCAATGTAGAAGGACTTGATATGGATGTAGCCCAGCGTATTATAGATTTTACATCGGGTGCTACATATGCTGTTGGCGGCAACCTTCAGAAGATTTCCCATTACATTTTTATAATCACACCAAGAAATGTTGATATTTCAGGTGATTTTCAGGAAATTTTATCAGGAGCATTTGATGTACCTGCACTTAACACGAAATATTGATCTGATATGATCTTGAATTCAGAACAGGCAACTTTACTGCCACAGGCGGCGAGGTTGCCTGTTTAGATTGAGAGGCTTTTATGGATAATGTTATTACGGTAAATGTTAGTAAGAATGATCCCTATGACGTTGTTATAAGGAATGATTTTACAGCCTTAAATGACTGCATGAAGAAACTCTTTGATACCGGAAAGAAGCTCTGTATCATCGCGGATAGGAATGTTTCGGATATTTACGGTGATGAACTTAAAAACGAACTGGGGAAGGATTATCTGCATGTTGATCTTATGCCGCTGACACTTGGTGAGACGAACAAATCGCTTGATACCGTAAATAAATGTTATTCCTTTCTCGTTAAGAATAAGTACGACCGCAAGGATGTCATAATTGCTCTGGGCGGCGGGATATGCGGGGATCTGGCAGGCTATGTTTCGGCCACTTATATGAGAGGCATTGCATTTGTGCAGGTTCCGACAACTCTTTTATCTATGGTCGATTCGAGCAGCGGCGGCAAGACCGGAGTAAACTTTGAATCTTATAAAAACATGATCGGTGCTTTCAAGATGCCTTCGCTTGTTTATATCAATACGTCCACGCTTAAATCCCTTAACGACAGAGAATATGCATCCGGTATGGCAGAAGTACTTAAGTCAGGACTTATAAGGGACGGACTGTTCTATGAATGGCTTATAAATAACTTCCCTTCCATAAATGACAGGGAAGAAGAATATGTGTCGGAACTTATATGTAAAAGCGTAAATATCAAAAAGTCCTATGTTGAGAAGGACCCCTATGAAAAGGGTGACAGGGCGATACTAAACCTTGGGCATACTGTGGGGCATGCCCTTGAAAAGTATACGGAATTTAAATACTCTCATGGTGAATGCGTGGCTCTCGGAACCGTATGCGCGGCATATCTGTCCTATAAACGGGACTGTCTTACCATGGATGAATATTATGAGATCAGGGATATGTTTGTTCCCTTTGAACTTCCCATATCTCTTGAAAACATAGACGTTGACAGGGTGCTTGAATACATGAGGTCCGATAAGAAGAATATTTCCGGAAGGATCAGGTTTATCCTACTTAAGAAGATAGGCAAGGGATTCATCTGTGATGATATTACGGATGAGGAACTGAAAGATGCTATCGGACAGATCAACTTCGACCCCAATGAATAATATACAAATAAGGAAATAAAATGAACAAAAAAAGGAATGGTTTACTTGTACTTGACATATTGATCATAGCGATACTTGTATTCATAGATCAGATCACAAAGATGTGGGCAGTGGGAAGGCTTAAGGGCAATGAGGGTATAGAGCTTATAAGAGGCGTTCTTAAGTTTTATTATCTTCCTTACGGCAATACGGGCGCTGCTTTCGGCATCCTGTCCGGACACAGGGTTCTGTTCCTGTGCATTGCACTGGTTGTTATATCCCTTATCATAGTTGCTCTTTTGAAGATACCTGCAACGGATAAATACAGGCTTTTAAGGATTATGCTTATTCTTATTGCGGCTGGCGGGGTCGGGAACATGATAGACAGGTTCCGCCTGAGCTATGTGATCGACTTTATTTATTTCTATCTTATCAACTTCCCGATCTTCAATGTTGCCGATTGTTATGTCACAGTTGCGACAATAGTTACAGCCCTTCTTATATTGTTTAAATACAAGGAGGATGACTTTAAGGAACTTGAGACTGCTTTTAAAAAGAAAGCGACGGAAACGACCAATGAATGAATACAGCTTCATGTGTCAGGATGATGTGTCTGACTCAAGGATAGACAGGTGCATAGCAGATATGTATCAGGATATGTCAAGATCCTATATACAGAAGCTGATAAAAGACGGACTTGTTTTTGTAAACGGTAATGCCTGCAAGGCAAGCTACAGGGTTGCGGAAGGAGATATGATAAGCTTCACTGCACCTGATGCGACCCTTCCTGATATCGAACCTGAAAATATACCCCTTGATATATTATATGAAGATGATGATGTCCTTGTTGTCAACAAACCCAAGGGAATGGTTGTTCATCCCGCGCCGGGGCATTATTCGGGGACACTTGTAAATGCCCTTATGTACCATTGCAGGGATAACTTATCAGGAATAAACGGAGTTATGCGGCCCGGTATAGTGCACAGGATAGATATGGACACTACAGGGTCGTTACTTGTATGTAAAAATGACAGGGCACATATGTCGATCGCCGGGCAGCTTAAGGAGCATACTATCAACAGGGTATATACATGCATAGTTCATGGTGTGATGAAGGATGACATCGGAAGGATAGATGCACCTATAGGACGAAGCGAAAAGGACAGAAAGAAGATGACGGTCAATGTCAAAAACGGTAAAGAAGCAATAACCAATTATAGGGTGGTGGAACGCTTTGACAAGTTTACTATGGTTAAGTGTAAGCTTGAAACAGGAAGAACACATCAGATAAGGGTCCATCTGTCTTCGATAGGGTATCCTATTACAGGGGATGAATTGTACTGTTCCCTGAAACCGCCGTGTAAACTTAAGGGGCAGGCGCTACATGCCGGCCTTATAGGTTTTATACATCCGTCAACCGGTGAATATATGGAATTTACCGCACCGGAGCCAGACTATTTTGATAAACTTATTAAGGTCATACGCGGGTGTTAAATTTACGAAAAATGTTGTATACTTAAGATAAAAAAGGATAGGAGGGACGGGTATGGGTATGGAAACTGTGATCACAATAGGACGTCAGTACGGAAGCGGCGGGCGTGAGATAGGAGAGAAGCTTGCCAAAGCACTTAATATAAAGTTTTATGATAAAGACCTGCTTAAAAGGGCAGCCAAGGAGAGTGGGATATGTCCCGAGCTTTTTGAAAACAATGATGAGAAACCTACAAGCTCATTTCTATACAATCTTGTTTCCGATCCTTATTCTTTCGGGATTTCTTCACCTTATGTGGAAATGCCGCTAAGCCATAAGGTCTTTCTTGCGCAGTTTGATACGATTAAGACGATAGCCAAAGAAGGTCCATGTGTAATAGTGGGAAGATGTGCGGATTATGCGCTTTCTGAATTTGATAATACATTAAGTGTCTTTATAAGCGCCCCGATAGAAGCCAGGGTGGAAAGGATCAGGTCGCGTCATCCGGAGATCAGTGATGAAGAAAAGCTTAAGGATATGATCATAAAGACCGACAAGAGCAGATCTAATTACTATAATTATTATTCCTCCAAGAAGTGGGGAAGGGCATACACATACGACCTGTGCATAAACAGTTCGGTTCTTGGTATAGACGGAACCGTTGACTTTATTAAGGGATTTGTGGAGAAATATAAAAGATAACCAGAGGTAACTGATGAAGAAGGTTAACAAGAAATATTTACAGATCGGGGCAATAGTCCTTGTGATCGCATTAATATGTATAGCATTCGATCATTATCTTGACACATTCACCTTAAGGTATAATTCAAAGACTGACCTCGGAAAGATCATGCTTCCGATCCTGGACGGACTTGCACTTGCTTATTTCCTTAATCCGGTCCTTAAATTTGTGGAAAAAAAGCTGATCAGTCCATTGTATGAGAAGATTAAGATAAAGGACGAAAAAAAGAAGAAAAAGCAGATAAGAGCTATAAGTGTGGCCATTACGATGATAATTTTCCTCCTTATTGTGGCGGGTCTTATTCTTTTGATTGTTCCTCAGCTTCTTGACAGTGTACAGAGTATCATAACGAGGTTTCCGTCTTACCTGAATTCTTTTAATTCATGGAGTGACCGGTTCCTTGTCAAATATCCCCAGTTAAGAACAATACTTGATAATTACTGGGAGAATATCACTGATTATGCATATAAGGAACTGCTTCCCAGAGCACAGACACTTGTATCAAATATATCTTCAACTGTTGTAGGAAGTGTGTTTAAGGTTCTTTCAGTCACATTTAAGTTTATCATCGGAATAATACTGTCTGTATATCTTCTGTACAGCAAGGAGACATATCAGGCTCAGAGTAAGAAAATGGTGTATTCGTTATTTGATGAGGAGAGGGCCAACAACCTTATAAACAATATCAGGTTTGCCAACAGGACATTCGGCGGATATATCTCGGGAAAGATAGTTGATTCGATCATAATAGGTTTTCTCTGCTTTATAGGAACAACAATAATGAATATGCCTTACGCATTGCTTATTTCCGTTATTGTGGGCGTTACTAATGTTATACCGTTCTTTGGCCCCTACCTTGGAGCAATACCTTCGGGTTTTATCATTCTCATGATCAATCCGATAAAATGTCTGTGGTTTTTGATCTTTATCCTCATTTTGCAGCAGATTGACGGTAATATCATAGGTCCTAAGATCCTGGGTGATTCGACAGGTCTTTCGAGCTTCTGGGTAATATTTGCCATAACCTTGTTCGGAGGCTTTTTCAAGGTCCTCGGTATGTTTCTCGGAGTTCCGATTTTTGCTATCATATATGCCGCGATCAAGACCTTTGTTGATACAAGGCTGGAACGTAAAAAGCTTCCGTCCAAAACATATTATTATATTGATTCCGATTATCACTCTGATAAGAATGACCCTGAGAATACAGGTGAATCGATCAGGTTTATTAATAAAACCTTTTCCAATGTTTCGGGCTACGGAAACAACCTCACTGATGCGACCCTTGATCTTGAATTTGAAGAAGGCGGATCAGAGGAAAGTGCTGAGGAAGAGGAGTAAAAAGCGATAAGCAACTATTCGCGAAAGACAACTTTAACGAAGAGATATGTGCTGAAATTCAGTAATTATATATTTTCTACAATAACCATCAGCGCCCATAAGCTTCGTTAAAGTTGAGAAATAATAAATTATGCGTTAAACTACTCGTTAAAGTTGAAGTAATATAATAATAGTCAAGGGGATATTATAATTGAGGGGAAATAAATTATGGAATTACAACGTCTTTTAAGCTACGTTCGTAAAGCTGTTGATGATTATCATCTTATCGATGAAGGGGACAAAATTGCCGTAGGTATTTCCGGCGGTAAGGATTCACTTACCCTTTTGTACGCGCTTAATTCTCTTAAGCGATTCTATCCCAACAAATTTGATATATGTGCAGTAACGGTCGATCTGGGCTTTGGAAATCTCGATCTTGATCCGATACGCTCTCTATGCGATTTTCTGAATGTTCAATATACAATTATAAGTACAGACATCGCCAAAATCGTTTTTGAGGATCGAAAAGAGACAAATCCCTGTTCTTTATGTGCGAAAATGCGAAAGGGAGCTCTTAATGAAAAAATAAAGGAAATGGGTTGTAATAAGGTTGCTTATGCGCACCATAAGGATGATGTGGTTGAAACCATGTTATTATCATTAATATACGAAGGCCGGTTCCATACCTTTGCGCCCAGAACTTATCTTGACCGGATGGACCTTACGGTCATAAGGCCTTTGTTATATGTTAAGGAAGCTGATGTGATCGGATTTACCAATAAAATGAAGCTTCCCGTATGTAAAAGCCCTTGTCCGGCTGACGGGAACACCAAACGGGAATATGTAAAGCAGATGCTTAAAGGGCTGGAACATGAAACTCCCGGTACCAGGGAGCGGATGTTTACCGCAATTGTTAATTCGGGAATGCACGGATGGCCTGAAGTAGTTCCTGTTAAAAGGATATGACATGATCAGATTTTGTGAATTATTTAACAATGTTGCTGCGATTCAAAACAGTACACATTTTATATAAATGTATATATCGTAAGAATCCCAAACAGCGAAAGTATTATGCATAAAGAAAGATAAAAGAGGAAAATATGCCGGAAGCAAGAAAATATCGTGATTATCACGAACAAAATGATATAAAAAACACTTTAAAGTTAAGGGAGATAACTGCTACTCTCCCATCCTTCTGTCGTGATTTCTTTCTCGGGATCAAGGACACCACTTCACCAAGAACCAGGCTTTCATATGCATATGACTTAAGGATATTCTTCGAATTCCTCCATGAAACCAATCCGGTATGCAAAAAAGCAGAAATAACGGATATTCCCATCGACATATTGGATATGATAAAACCCATAGATATTGCGGAATATATGGATTATCTTACCTACTATATCAAGGACGGTGAGGAATATACCAATGATGAGCGTGGCAAGCAGAGAAAGCTTTCTTCACTGCGCAGTATGTATAAGTACTTCTTTAAGACAGAACAGATCGAGAAGAACACAGCAGCCCTTGTGGATATGCCAAAGCTTCATGAAAAGGAAATAATAAGGCTTGATATAGGAGAAGTAGCTAATCTTCTTGACAACGTGGAAAATGGCGATAAGCTGACCAGGAAGCAGCTGGAATATCATGAAAAGACCAAGGTCAGGGATCTTGCACTTATGACACTGCTCCTTGGGACCGGTATCCGTGTATCCGAGTGTGTTGGGCTCGATATGGATGATGTTGATTTTGATAACAACGGTATTCTTATAAAACGTAAGGGGGGCTATGAGCAGATCGTATACTTCGGTGATGAAGTTGAGGATGTTTTAAGAAAATATATTCAGGAAAGACATCACATTATTCCGGAGCCGGGACATGAACGTGCGTTATTTTTATCCCTTCAGAATAAGAGACTATCTGTAAGAGCGGTTGAGAAAATAGTTAAGAAATACGCTCAAACAGTGACAACTCTCAAAAAAATAACACCGCATAAATTAAGGTCGACCTTCGGAACAAACCTTTATAACGAAACTGGTGATATTTATCTTGTGGCTGATGTTTTGGGCCATAAGGATGTTAATACAACCAAGAAACACTATGCGGCCCAGGATCAGGAACGTCTCAGAAGGGCGGCAAATGCTGTAAAGTTAAGAGAAAACAAATGAATAATAACTTATGTAATGCAAGTGCACCCTTGATTCAAGGGTGCACTTTTGTGAGAGTAGAGCAAATATTGGAAAACCGGATAATATTGGAAAGGGGACATTATTCGGCTGTAAAATTGGTATAATATGGAATGGTAAGATAATTACCGGCTATGAGTTCCTCATCCTCATCAAGGTGATTGATCATATTTATTTCATGCTTGTAAGTGCTTATATCCTTAAAATCATCGGTATACATCTCTTCGGCTATCTTATTCAGGGAATCCCCGCACTTGATCATAACAGCCTTATAGTATTTAACCCTTTTAACAGAGTTATAACTGCTCTTGGCAAATGTCAGCCTGGCTCCTGTAGAAAAAGTAAGTATTATAACGGCTGCGATAAGAATGCCTGCCAGTAGAAGCTTCTGTCTTTTTACTTCAGCCCTCCTGCGTCTTATCACAGCCCTGCTTTGCTTGATCTTATAGTCATTTCCGAAATCCATATCATCACCTCGAACATTAGTT
>DPZM01000303.1:0-10620 GCA_003535955.1 Lachnospiraceae bacterium
GGAAAAAATAAATTGGAGAAAGAGGAAGATAAAATGACTAAAACACTTAAGGTGGAAGGAATGATGTGCGAGCATTGTGAGGCTCGCGTAAAAAAAGCTCTTGAGGCTGTTGCGGGTGTGGAAAGCGCTGCAGTTGACCACAAGGCGGGAACCGCAGTAGTGACACTGAGTTCCGATGTCCCGAATGATGAATTAAGCAGTGCTGTAACAGCTCAGGATTATAAAGTCCTCGGTATCGAGTAGGACTTTGAGGCTTTAAGGAAGAAAAATGTGCAAATTATACTTGACAAAATATATTTGACACAATATAATGTGGTCAAAGATAAGAAATAAAACAGCTAACATACGACCAACCAAACCACAAAAGGAGGACACATTTATGGGATTCTATGATCAGAGCGTAACAACAGCAGCAGGTGAAGAGATATCAATGAAGGAATATGAAGGGAAGGTAGTCCTTGTTGTAAATACCGCAACAGGATGCGGCTTCACACCTCATTATAAGGATATCGAGGCAATGTATGAGAAGTATCATGACAGGGGATTTGAAGTTATAGATGTTCCCTGTAACCAGTTTGCAGGCCAGACTCCCGGTACGGATGATGAGATCCATGAGTTCTGTACACTTAAATATCATACACAGTTCCCTCAGATGAAGAAATCGGATGTAAACGGCGATACGGCGATCGGCCTCTTTAAGTATCTCAAGGAGCAGAAGGGTTTTGAGGGCTTCGGTAAGGGCCCCAAGGCTCTTGCAATGGGAGCTATGCTGTCTAAGATAGATAAGGATTACAAGAACAACTCCGAGATCAAATGGAACTTTACCAAGTTCGTTATAGACAGGTCCGGGAATGTGGTTGCAAGGTTTGAGCCAACAGCGAAGATGGACGATGTTGATAAGTGTGTAGAGAGCCTTATATAGGAAGTTATCTGAAGTGGTTGTACAGGGAATTGTTCCTGTATGAGATAATATCATCACGGCCTTTTGCGAAGGCAGTAACTTCTTCAAAGGTAATCTCATTTTTACGCCGCACCACTAAATCGTATTCGGTGGTCCCGTCATCATTGACCGACATATCGGTTTCGATAAGGGTTGCGTTCCATGCCTTTATCTGGTCCATAAGATCCTTGTGGAATGTTATGGCATCGCTTACTTTAAAATGGAGATTGGTACCGGAATAAGAGTCAAGGGTCCTGAACAAACGCTGTATCACGAACTGCATTGCCAGCAACAAAAACAATGAGAAGAAACCGATAATATACATGCCTGCGCCGAATGCAAGCCCCAGGCCCGCAGTGAACCACAGACCGGCGGCCGTGGTGAGCCCGCGTACATTATTTCCGGTCTTGAAGATAACGCCGGCGCACAGAAAGGATATGCCGCTGACAGCCTGAGCTGCTATACGGGCAGCATCCACACCGCGGGTCCCATTCAGGAGTCCACCGTCCGGGTCGGTAAGGTCAACGAAGCCGTATTTGGACACGATCATCAGCACCGCAGTTGTGCAGCATACGATAACGTGGGTCCTGACACCGGCTTCCTTAAAACGGTGACTCCGTTCAAGCCCTATGACAGCGCCTGCGATGGCTGATAATATAACCCGCATGCAGAAATCCAGGTTTTGCAGCAGGTCAAACTGGCTGTGAAAATAATGGGATAACGTCATACTCTCTCTCCTCGTAAACTTATATTATTATATAAAAAAAACGGAAAAAGGTCAAAAATGTGCGAAAACTTAAGTCAGAGGGTTGACGGATATTAACAAAACATGTATCCTATCTAGGATGTAACTGTAATTTAACGGAAGGAAGCATCATGAACAGAGCATTTTTTACAACAAGCGTATTTTTCTTTTTTGCCTTTACGTCGGACCGATGTAAGGGTGATTTGTGATGCTTGGATCATGAACATGACTTACAGGCGGTCCGGAGAGATGTTCCGGGCCGCTTAATTTTTTACGGAGGTGGGATATGCTTAATAGGATCGCTTACTGCGGAGTTGAGGGTGCATTTGCCCATATTGTGGCAAAGAAACTGTTCCCGGATGATATATATGTATCTTTTGCAAGCTTTAAGGAGGCTTATGATGCGGTCGTATCGGGGGAGTGCGAAAGAGCGGTTCTGCCGGTTGAGAATTCCTATGCCGGGAAGGTGAAGGATGTAGTTAACCTGCTTGATACGGGGAAACTGAGTGTGGAGGGTACGTATTCCTTTCCCATAGTTCAGAACCTGCTTGGAATACGGGGCAGCAGGCTTTCCGACATCAAAACCGTTATAAGCCACCCCAAAGCCCTTGAGCAATGCGATAATTATATAAAGCGGCGTGGGTACAGGGTAACAGAGTCATCCAATACGGCTGTTGCGGCAAAGGAAGTCTTAGATAAGCAGGATATGTCGTTTGCAGCCATCGCAAGCCTTGAAACGGCAGCAAGATACGGACTTAAGGTACTTGAAGAAAAGATAAACGAAAGAGACGACAATACAACGACATTCGCTGTTGTATCGAACATTAAAGAGGAAAAGGAGAATTAAGAGATGGGAATGATGTATGAAAGGCAGCTGGCAATACCTGCAGAGCTTAAGGAGATGTATCCCCTTACGGCTAAAATGAATGAGACCATACAGGAAAGGAGAGCACAGCTTATATCTGTTTTCGAAGGAAGAAATGATAAGCTTATACTGATAATAGGTCCATGCTCGGCCGATAATGAGGATTCCGTTATGGATTATATCGGAAGACTTGTACCGGTCCAGGAGAAGGTTAAGGATAAGATATTTATCGTCCCGAGGATATATACCAACAAGCCGCGGACTACAGCGGAAGGCTATAAGGGAATGCTCCACCAGCCTGATCCCACGGAGAAGCCTAATCTCTTTAAAGGGATTGAGGCAACAAGACACATGCATATGAGGGCGGTAATGGAAACCGGGTTTGCCTGTGCGGATGAAATGCTGTATACGGAGAATTACGGCTATCTTGATGACCTGCTCATTTATGTTGCAGTCGGCGCCAGATCCGTGGAAGACCAGCAGCACAGGCTCACATCGAGCGGGATCAGCGTACCGGTCGGAATGAAGAATCCCACTTCGGGTGATTACAGGGTCATGATGAATGCGATAAGCGCTGCCCAGAACGGTCATACCTTCATTTACCGCGGATGGCAGGTGCACTCCGACGGAAACAGGCATGCCCATGCGATACTGAGAGGGTATACGGACCAGCACGGGTCAATGAAGCCCAATTATCATTATGAGGACCTTGTCAGGCTGTGCGACATCTACGATGAGATGGAGCTTCTTAATCCTGCCCTTATCGTTGATACCAACCATTGCAATTCCAATAAAAATCCCTTTGAACAGAGAAGGATCGTTAAGGAAGTCCTTCACTCGGCAAGACATGATGAGCGCATAGCTAAAATTCTTAAGGGCTTCATGATCGAGAGCTATATTGAGGACGGGGCCCAGGAGCCGGGAGGCGGGTGCTATGGCAAATCTATAACCGATCCCTGCCTTGGCTGGGAAGCCAGCGAGAAGCTGATATACGAGATCGCCGACCTGCTGTAGGGATAATGGTCCTGACCTTTCTTAAGTCATTCGATTGTTGTCATGACGGTGTAAGAATGATATATTTGAATAGATGTCTGAAAAAGGAGATATATCATTATGAACAACAGAAAACCGTATGAACTGTGGTTATTGATAACGTACATTGCCATGCTTGCGGTCTGCGTATTCCTGAATTTCTTCTCAAAGGGACAGACCGGTGGAACGGCCAACCTGATCGTAAACCTTATCATGTTTATCATTGTGGCCATCATCCTGCTTGACTGCTATATCGGAAGCTTCAGGCCGGTAGCGGGCATAATAAAGGAACTTAAGCGGGTTAATGCGAGAATGGAGGATGATGCCAAGCATACTCACCATTTTCTGTGGGAGAAGTATAAGGACGATAAGGAGGATATCTTCAGGATACCGGTCTTAAGAGAGCAGTTTAAGGACTATAAGTACGAACAGGACAGGATACTTACTTCCGACAAGGCATATTATAAATGCGATATCGAGGATTATATAAACTATGATCTTATCGATTCTGTCATCCACAGAAACCGGATGAACCAGGTGGCGGGTGTCATGACGGGTCTTGGAATCTTAGGAACCTTCATCGGCCTTTCATTGGGCCTTCAGTCCTTTAACACAGGCTCCACTGCCGAGATCGCAGGCAGCATAGAGCCCCTTATGGCCGGCATTAAGGTGGCATTTCATACATCGATTTACGGAATGGTATTTTCGCTGGTATTTAATTTTGTTTATAAGAGGATACTGGATGATGCGGAAGCCTCGGTCCGTGAGTTTCTGGGAGGATTTAAAAAGTATGTGCTTCCCGACACAACGGCTGACGGTATTAACCGCCTTATAGAGCTTGAAAAACAGCAGACCGAGACAATAAAGGGAATGTCGGATGCTGTTAAATACCTTATGTCGGACGGGCTCAACAAGGTGCTCACACCCCAGTTTGAGCGCTTAAACGATACGATCACGGGGTTTGCGAACATGGCGACCAAGAACCAGATGGATCAGCTGTCCATGGTCGTGAATGCCTTTGTATCACAGATGAACGCTTCGCTTGGTGATATGTTTACAAGACTGTCGGAGACGGTTAACAGCACTCTGGCCATACAGGGTGAGAATGAGAAACAGATGGCACAGATCCTTGAGAAGAACATAAGTACATCCGATAACATAAGCCTTATCTCGGAAAGGACAGGTGATATGGCCGATGCCCTGAAGGTATATGCGGACAAGCTCCAGGACCTGCAGGGAAGGATGTCTGCCACAGCCGATATGCTTAAGAAACAGAGGGAGGATGACCGCAAGGTGCTTGACGGTATCACGGCATATATAGGAGAGCTTGAGGATTACCGAAGGTCGCTTAATTCTTCCGTACAGATGGCGGATTCGAGTATAAAGGCCCAGACCAGGATGGTAAGGGAACTTAAGGAAATGACCGATACGCTGCCGGAAGATGTCAGGGAAACCTTCGAAGTGATAAACGGAAATCTTCAGAGGGTTGAGAATCACTTCAAGGAAACCATAGAGCAGATACAGCAGGTTCTGTCTCAGATGAACGGGCAGATCCGGTATTCATACAACGGAATCGAGCAGAGCTTTGCCAGGACAGCTAAATCGATCGAGGAGCTTGCGGGTTTCATGCAGAGGCTTGAGGAATACTATACGGGTGGTGGACAGGTATGAAACGGTTAAGACATATGGATGAGGAAACCACATACTGGCTGTCTTATTCGGATATGATGGCAGGTCTGCTCTTGACCTTTGTTCTTATCATTGCTTTGACCATGCTTCATTCCAAGATACAGTTTGACGAGAAGGAAACGGAACTTACGATAAGGTCCGGTGAACTTGAGGACGAGCGCGCGATCGTTGCCGAACAAAAGTCAAGGCTTGATGAACAGGCTAAG
This sequence comes from Lachnospiraceae bacterium, assembly GCA_003535955.1. Taxonomy (GTDB): domain Bacteria; phylum Bacillota; class Clostridia; order Lachnospirales; family Lachnospiraceae; genus UBA2868. The sequence continues at coordinate 5,478 of DPZM01000303.1, forward strand.
ATGCTTAATGCCCAGGAAGAGGCCCTTGCTGAGCAAGGGCAGAAGATTGCCATTCAGGAGAAGACCTTAAGGGAGCAGCATGAGCTTTTAAACAAGCTCGAAGCCCTTATGAGCGAACAACAGCAGAAGCTTGACAATATCATAGGTGTCAGGACAGAGCTTATTGAAGAGCTTAAAGAGGAATTCGGCAATTCCGATCTGTCTGTTGCGGTTGATGAGAAGACGGGCGCGATCACCTTCGATGCAAATATCCTCTTTGACTATAACAAATCAACCCTTACAGGTCCCGGTAAGGAATTCCTGTCCGAATTCCTTCCGCGGTATGTGGATGTCCTGCTAAGTCCCAAATACAGGGATTATATTTCGGAGATACTTATAGAAGGGCACACCGATACAGAGGGCAATTACCTCTTTAATATGGAGCTTTCGCAGAAAAGAGCCCTGTCGGTTGCTGAATACTGCTTAGGCGACAACAGCAATATACTCACAAATGACCAGCTTGAGGAACTTCGATCTGTAATATCGGCAACAGGCCGTTCCTACAGTAATCCGGTATATGATGAGAACGGAGAAGTTGATATGGAGGCATCCAGGCGCGTTGAATTCCTTTTCAGGCTTAAGGATGAAGAGATGATCAGGGAGATGATCGAAATACTGAGCGCCGAGTAGTGAACGAAATAATAACAGAAAAGGTGAAATATGGATATAGGAGCAATAGAAGAAATAGTAAAAGACGCAGGTAAGATCATGGTTGAAGCCGTCAGGCCAAGGGTAATGGAGAAGAGCGGACATGCCAATTTCTGTACCGAAACCGATGAAAAGATACAGGCTTACTTGACGAAAAGGCTTAAGGAGATCCTCCCCGAAGCTTCTGTCCTCGGAGAAGAAGATGGGAAGGATGTATTCACTGAGAAGATGAGCAGGGGATTCTGCTTTGTCATAGATCCGATAGACGGGACTTCCAACTTTATTTATGCATACCGTCCTTCGGTTGTATCGGTAGGACTCCTTAAGGATGGTAAGCCATATATGGCCGTTATATACAACCCTTATGACGATATGCTCTTTTCGGCTACTAAAGGAGAAGGAGCATATATGAACGGAGAGAGGATAATGTCTTCCGATGAGCCGCTTGCCGATTCCCTTGCCGTGTTTGGATCAGCCCCGTATTATACGGAATTTCTGGATAAAACATTCGACATAGCAAGAAATCTGCTCCCCCTGTGCGTTGATCTAAGACGGTCGGGAACGGCTGCCTGGGACATGTGCTGTGTTGCCATGGGGCGCTGCAGCCTCTACTTTGAGATGAAGATACAACTGTGGGATTATGCTGCCGCAGCCCTGATAGCGGATGAGGCAGGCTGCACGGTTACCGATACGGAGGGTAATCCGCTCTCGTACGAGGGACCATCGTCTGTCCTGTGCAGGGCAAGGGGAGTTAAGGAGATTCCCGGATGCTTTCGGCATAAAACGGAAGGTCTTGAAGGGGCCAGGAAGGAGATCGAAGAGATCGACAGGCAGATGGCAGCCCTTTTTACAAGACGCATGAAGTGTGCCGAAAGTATTGCGGATTATAAGTACCGTAACGGTATTCCTATATTGGATACGGGCCGTGAAAAAGCCTTAATTGAAAAAAACGAAGATCATATAAAGAATGAAGACATTAAAGGTCATTACAGGAGGTTTTTCAAGGGTATACTGGATATCTCAAAGGAATATCAGAAAGAAGTTATCGAAAAAAAGGAAGCCCGCCCCTAATCGGGGTGAGCTTCCTCTTCCTTTTTTTTCCTGCGGTTCTTAACACATTCGGTTAAGAGGTATTCAATCTGGCCGTTGACCGAACGGAAATCGTCTTCCGCCCACGCGGCTATTTCGGCGTACAATTTCTCGGACAGCCGTAGCGGCACCTGCTTTTTTTCCGCCATTAATACAGGCTTCCGGAGTTTACTACGGGCTGGGCATCATGGTTGCCGCACAGTACCACTAAGAGGTTACTTACCATTGCAGCCTTTCTCTCCTCATCAAGATTTACGATATCCTTCTCATTGAGACGATCGAGAGCCATCTCGACCATACCTACCGCACCGTCAACGATCATCTTACGGGCATCTATTATAGCCGATGCCTGCTGCCTCTGAAGCATTACGGATGCAATCTCGGGTGCATATGCAAGATATGTTATCCTTGCTTCTATGATCTCAAGACCGGCATCGGTAACCTTGCCCTGTATCTCGTCCCTTATCCTGCCTGCCACAACCTCGGCAGAACCGCGAAGGCTTCCCTCGTCAGCATGTCCGTCGCCTGTTGTGTCAACATCCGTAGCCACATCATAGGGATAGATCCTTACAATATTTCTCAGTGCCGAATCACACTGGAGCGACAGATATTCCTTGTAGTTGTCAACATTGAATACCGCCTTGGCAGTATCTGTTACCTTCCATATTACGGCTATTCCGATCTCAACGGGATTACCCAGACAGTCGTTGATCTTCTGCCTTCCGTTATTAAGGGTCATTGCCTTTAAGGATATCTTCTTGCTGTAAACATTCACATTGGCACTTGAGTTGACATTGAGGTTGACTGTTTCCGGCTTGGCAGGTGATTCCCCGCTCTGGGCAAGCCTTGTGCCGGCTGCGGGGTTAACTGCGGTACAGAAGGGATTGACGAAATAGAAGCCCGGCTCCTTGAGCGATCCCTTGTAATTGCCAAAGAGAGTAAGTACTAAGGCTTCCTGAGGCTTTAACACCTTAAGACCCAGAAGGGGGAACCATCCGAATATGAAGATAAGGATCCCGAGGAACACGAAGAATCCGCCTATGCCGCCCAGCATTCCGCCCACGATACATAAGAAGAAGGCGAATACATAAGCGGCCAGTACGCCCAAAAGGACAAACATCCCGTATTTTTTATCTGTGTAGATTTTTTCCGTCATTTTTATGACCTCCTTCATAATGATATCATTATGATATCATTATGCAATGAAAAGTCAATAGGGATTCATATGATTTTTATGGTATACTTGTTTCAGAAAAACCATAGGAAACATGATAAACTGAAGGTCATTGGATACGGAGACATGACAGGACGGGAAGAGTCACCTTCAAACCAATGACCGGGAGAAAAGCAATAGATCAAGGATACAAGCATGGCAAAAGCGATAATGGTACAGGGGACGATGAGCAGTGCCGGTAAGAGCTTTATCGTGACCGGATTATGCAGGCTGCTTAAGAGGGAGGGTTACAGGGTGGCCCCCTTTAAGTCCCAGAATATGGCTCTTAATTCCTATATAACAAAGGACGGACTGGAAATGGGCCGGGCTCAGGCGGTACAGGCTGAAGCGGCGGGACTTGATCCGTCGGTACTTATGAACCCCATTCTGTTAAAGCCTACCTCCGATACGGGTTCCCAGGTAATCCTTATGGGAAGGTCTGTCGGGAATATGAAGGCCATGGATTATTACGCAAGGAAGAGAGAATACATTCCCCTTATCATGGATGCATACGGGAAGCTGGCAGGTGACTCTGATTTTGTTATCATCGAAGGGGCCGGAAGCCCGGTGGAGATAAATTTAAGAGATAATGATATCGTTAATATGGGCCTGGCCGAACTTACGGATGCCCGGGTCCTTATTGTGGGTGATATAGACAGGGGCGGTGTCTTTGCACAGCTGCTTGGGACAATGGAGCTTCTTGAGGCGGATGAGAGAGAGCGTGTCCTGGGCCTTATCATAAATAAGTTCAGGGGAGACGAGGCTATCCTCCGTCCGGGACTTGGGATGATAGAGAAGAGGTGCTCTAAACCTGTCCTTGGTGTTGTGCCTTATTCGGATATAAAGATAGAAGATGAGGATTCGCTTTCGGAGGAACTTTTAAGAGGGATAAAGAAACCCGTTAAGATCAAAACGATAGATATAGCCATCATCCGGCTTAAGTGGATAGGGAACTTTACCGACCTTGACGCTTTTAAGACGGATAGAGACGTAAGTGTCCGCTTTGTCGACAGCCCGGATGATCTCGGGGCTCCCGATATGGTGATCATTCCGGGAACCAAGAATACCTGCGATGAAGCAGCCCTTCTGAATGACTCGGGACTGGGCACGGCTATAAGGGAACTGGCCGGGAGAGGCGTGCTTATTTTCGGTATTTGCGGCGGATATCAGCTTATGGGCATGACCATAGATGATGAGGCGGGAACCGAAGGCGGAAAAAGGGCGGAAGGACTTGGGCTGCTGCCGGTGGATACCGTGTTCCTTGATGAGAAAATAACAAAACGGGTTAAAGGATATACGGCGCTTCTTCCTCCGCCTTTTGAGAGCTTATCGGAACTTGAGGTGTCAGGATACGAGCTTCACATGGGAAGGACCCGTTTGAGGGCAGGAGCGGTTCCCTTTTTAACCGGTGTTGTGGACGAAAACGGGACAGCCGGTTTGGAAGCGCGTGTTGACGGGTGTATACAGGGTAACTGTATGGGGACATATCTTCATGGTATCTTTGATGATACCGGATTCCGGGACAGCCTTTTAAAATACCTGTATAAAAAGAAAGGGCTTAAGGACAGGCCCGTTTCATCGGTTTCATATAAGAATTTTAAGGAGAGCAGGTATGATGCTCTGGCTGATATTATCAGGAGAAGCCTGGATATTGAGAGGATATTTGGCAAACTCCGCTTTTGACTCTTGAATTAAGGAATCCCATTTGTTAAACTAACAGGGTACGTATAAGCATATTTGGATGGAATCCGAAGGGAGGTGGTTTTTATGAAGAAGACTAAGGTCAAACAGACATCTGATGTTCCCCATCGATCGTTCATAAAAACTATCTGCAGAGGAGGATTTCATCATGTCTATGGAAGAGATCAAGGAGCTTATTGACAGCAGGCAGTATACGAGGCTGCGTCAGGTGCTGGCTGAGTTTCAGGAGGCCGATATTGCGGCCGTAATTGAGGAATTACCCAAAGATGAACTTATAAGGGTTTTCAGGATTCTGCCCAAAACAATGGCGGCAGATGTTTTTGCGTACCTTTCAATCGAAACCGAACAGATGATAATCACTGCCCTGACCGATCGTGAGGCTGCCAATATCATCAATAACCTTATGGCCGATGATGCTACCGACCTGATGGAGGAGATGCCGGCCGGAGTGGT
>DPZM01000303.1:10677-11731 GCA_003535955.1 Lachnospiraceae bacterium
AAGAAGCTGCTTGCCAATGCATCAGCCGAAACAAGGAGGGATATAAACCACCTTTTAAGATACCCTGAGGATTCCGCAGGTTCAATAATGACAGTGGAGTTCGTTGACTTAAAGGTTCATCTGACAGTTGCCCAGGCAATAGAGCGGATAAGAAGGACCGGTATCGATAAGGAGACGATCAATATCTGTTACGTTCTTGATGCGGAGAGGCACCTTATAGGAACGGTCTCCTTAAGATATCTGCTCCTTCGCAAGGCCGATGAAGTCATCGGGGACTTCATGAATGACAATATCATCTCCGTGAACACCATGACCGACCAGGAAGAGGTTGCCCAGATGTTCTCGAAGTATGACTTTACCGCCATGCCTGTAGTGGACAACGAGAACAGGCTGGTCGGTATCATCACCATCGATGACGTTGTGGACATCATGCAGGAAGAGGCAACGGAGGATATCGAGAAGATGGCGGCTATTATCCCTACGGATAAGCCCTACATGAAGACCGGTGTATTCGAAACATGGAAGAAGAGGATACCCTGGCTCCTGCTCCTCATGATATCGGCAACCGTTACCGGTAAGATAATCACTCACTATGAGGATGCTCTTGGAACCTACATTGTGCTGACAGCCTTCATCCCGATGCTGATGGATACAGGCGGTAATGCGGGAGGACAGGCCTCAGTCACGATCATACGTGGACTTTCCCTAAATGAGATAGAATTCAAGGATATGATCAAGGTCATATGGAAGGAGATAAGGGTGGCGGCCCTGTGCGGCATCACCCTTGCCGTCGCTAATTTTGTAAAGATCATGCTTATAGACAGGGTGCCGGTGGCTGTTGCCATGGTTGTGTGCCTGACTCTTCTCCTGGCCGTTTTGTTTGCCAAGGTGGTAGGCTGCACTCTTCCCATGTTTGCGCAGAAGATAGGCTTCGATCCCGCTGTAATGGCCAGCCCGTTTATCACGACAATAGTGGATGCGCTTTCTCTTGCGATATATTTCACTATAGCAACAAGTCTGCTGCATATATGAATCAGCCGGGAATTTTTGATTA
>DPZM01000014.1 GCA_003535955.1 Lachnospiraceae bacterium
AGGTTGTTTCATGGTATGACAACGAGAACAGCTACACATCACAGATGGTTCGTACGATCAAGTACTTCGCTGAGTTAGGCTGATCGGTCATCAAAGATCAATGAGATAAGGGCTCTGCCGGATAATATCCGGCAGAGCATTTTTGTTTCAGGCAGCTTTCCCAAGAAGATAAATTGAATTGCAGGAGTACATATTTGTTGGTATAATTTTTAATCGGAATAAATATCATGGATCCTGAGAGGAAAGATCATGAATGGTTTTGAAGATCAGATGAACAAAATGTTTGGCTCAAACAAGGCCAATTATACGGTCGAAGATATAGAAGAGGCTAAGAAGCGCCAGAAAAAGTACGGCGGCACGCTGTATGATAACCTTTCGGAGATCACGGCAGCGCGCACGGGCAAAAAGCCGCTTGAGCCTATCATGGGCAATATGTCGCAGCCTGTCGGTACATCCGGGATCACGGGCACACTTGCGGGGAATCTGGAGGCGGCTTCGTTAGATATAGAGCGAATTGAGAGCGCGGTAAAAAGTAACGCTGATGATATAAACGCGACCCTGAGTGAGCTTAATAAGAATCTTAAGAGTGATTTCTCTTTCGGACAGCCTGCAGCTTCAGGCAAGACGTCTTCCGCGACAGAGGTAAATACCGGTATTGTTGAGGAAGAGGGAGCACTTGAACGTTTTGCCGGGGTTTCGGATATCCTTAAGGAGAAGGTTTTCGGGCAGGATGAATTCATAAAGAAGCTGATAATAGCATTTAAACGCCCTTTTGTATCCGAGAGGGATGATAATGATGCATTAAACAGCATATTCGTATCGGGCCCGGCATGTACCGGACGGCATTATACGCTTGATCTTATAACGGATGCACTGTTTGATAAAAAAGTGCTTACGAGCAATGAGATATATAAGATGGACCTGTCGCTCTATCCGACATCCGCAGAGGAGAAACTGTTCATACAGGATCTTTATTCCGCGTTAAGGAGCAAGGCATCCGTGATACTGTTTGAGAATTTTGCACTCTGCAACGTTGCACTGCTCGGGCGTATAAGCGATCTTGTATCCACGGGCGAGAGTATGCTGAATGAGCGATATGTCATGCAGAACGGTCAGCTTGTCGGTGTTACCAATGCACTCGCGGGTGAAACGGTAGGTTCTTTAAAGGCTGCGGGCAAATATCTTGTGTTCATGGGGACGGAATCTGTCGGCAAGCTTGCGGATATCATGGGAGCGCCCTTTGTTAATTCACTGGGGGATATCTGTTCCACGACACCGCTTGATGATGAAGCTGTCGCCAAGATATGCGGAGAACTTGAGGAACAGCTGAAGGCAAGGGTTAAGAAGCAGCTTGGGTTTGATCTTACGGTGGATGAGAGTTACAGACAGTATGCGGTATCCTGCACATCAAGGGGCAGAGCGCTCAAGGGTGTCATCGATGTATATGAAGATGCGCTTAAGGCACTTGCCGAATTCAGGCTTGAAAAGGATGATTTTACAGGAACAGAGCTTGGGCTTACATATAGTGATGATGCAGCGAAAATAACGGCAGGTGATGAGAAGTTCCCGATGAACGATTATATACAGGTAAGTTACAGCGGTGAACTGGAAGCTGTCGAGAAGGAACTTGAGGGGATCGTCGGGCTTACTGAGATCAAGGATTATATCCACGGTCTTAAGGAATACTATTCGGTTCAGAAACGGCGCAGGGAGGAAGGATTAAAGGCAGGCGAGCTCAACAGGCATATGATCTTTACGGGTAATCCCGGAACCGGCAAGACCACGATCGCACGTATCGTGAGCCGTTATCTTAAGGCTATAGGTATATTGTCCGGAGGTCAGCTCGTAGAGGTTTCGCGTGGGGATCTCGTCGGGCGTTACGTGGGACATACGGCGCCTCTTGTAAATAAGGTGGTCAAGTCGGCGATCGGCGGAGTCCTTTTCATAGATGAAGCCTACAGCCTGTATCGTGGTGAGGAGGATTCTTTTGGTCTTGAAGCTATAGATACTCTGGTGAAGGCTATAGAGGATAACCGTGATGATCTTGTTGTCATACTTGCAGGCTACAGTAAGGAAATGGAGGATTTTCTTGAGGCCAACTCGGGTCTTAAGAGCCGTTTCCCGAACATAATTGATTTTCCGGATTATACAGGCGAAGAACTGCTTGCGATCGCTCATATAACAGCGAAGTCCAAGGGTTATTCGATCGCCGGGGATGCGGAGAAACCGCTGCTTGATTTCTTTAACGCAACGCAGCTTAATGATGCCCGCGAGGCCGGAAACGGACGCCTTGTAAGGAATAAGATAGAGGAAGCCATCCTTAACCAGTCCCGCCGCCTTGTGGCTGAACCTGAAGCTGACCTGTCGCTGCTTATGCCCGGAGATTTTGAACTCGGGAAATGAGGCCGTGCAGCTTACTGCAAGAGAAGAATCATAAATGAGAAAGGTTTGATATGAAAATGGAAATCAAAGACAAAAAGTTTACTGAAGAGAGAGCGTTATTCGGCAGCAGGGATGTCAAGCTTGACGGCTGTGTTTTCGAGGACGGTGAGTCACCGCTTAAGGAAGCCCGCAACATAACTGCAAGGGAATGCCTGTTCAGATATAAATACCCCTTCTGGTACTGCAAGGGGGTTGAACTCGAGAAGGTGACATTTTTTGATATGGCAAGGGCAGGTGTGTGGTATACCGATAATTTCAGCATGAAAAACGCGATAGTTGAAGCCCCCAAGAATTTCCGCAGATGTAAGGACATAACACTCTGCAATGTTTTGATCCCGAATGCAGCCGAGACACTCTGGAACTGCACTGATGTTACCCTGAATTCGGTCAGGGCAACCGGTGACTATTTTGCCATGGGCTGCAGCAACGTGAGGGCTTCTGATATCGATCTTATAGGGAATTACAGCTTTGATGGCGTTGTCAACATGGAGATATCCGATTCGCATCTTGCATCCAAGGATGCCTTCTGGAACACAGGTAATGTTACGGTGAAGAACTGTTTTATCACCGGCGAATATCTTGGGTGGAACGCAAAGAACTTAACATTTATAGACTGCACGATAGAGAGCCTTCAGGGAATGTGTTATATAGATAATCTTGTTATGAAGAACTGCAGGCTGATAAATACGACTCTGGCTTTTGAATATTCTGATGTGGAAGCGGATATCCGCGGTGGTATAGAGAGTGTCTTTAATCCTAAGAGCGGGCAGATTAAAGCGGACAGGATCGGACATCTCGTGATACAGAAGGATGTGATCGATCCGGCAAGGACTAAGATCGTATGTGACATAATAGATGAGAAGACGGATACCCCGGAGGGGCTGTGGTAATGGATTCGTTCGATTTTGATAAGGTCATTGACCGGCACAATACACTGAGCCTTAAATGGGATGTCGCAGACGGTGAACTTCCGATGTGGGTGGCTGATATGGATTTTGAAACGGCTCCCTGCATCGTTGAAGCGCTGAAGAAGCGCGTTGAAAGGAGTATCTTCGGCTACAGTATCATTCCCGAGGAATGGTATGCGGTATACATGGACTGGTGGGGGAAACATCATGGTTTTGATATTGAAAAAGAGTGGCTGATCTTTACAACCGGAGTCATACCTGCCATATCCACTGCTGTCAGGAAGTTCACGACGCCGGCCGAGAAGGTTATCGTTCAGACACCCGTTTACAATATTTTTTTCAATTCCATAATCAACAACGGGCGCCGGATATCGGAGAATCCGCTCATATATAATGAAGGGACATATTCGATGGATTTCGATGATCTTGAGAAAAAGATGAGTGATCCTCTTGCCACCATGCTCCTGCTCTGTAATCCGCAAAATCCGGCAGGGAAGATCTGGGATACAGTTACTCTTGAGCATGTCGGGGAACTGGCAAAACGTCATCATGTTCTGGTGTTTTCCGATGAGATACACTGTGATCTGACAGCTCCGGGCTGTCAGTATGTACCCTTTGCATCGGTCTCCAAGGTGTGCCGTGACAACAGCATTACGGCGGTGGCGCCGACAAAAGCCTTCGGAATTCCGGGTCTGCACAGCGCGGCAGTGATCGTTCCCGAAGAAGGGTTAAGACAGCGGATGAACAGGGCACTTAATACCGATGAGGTTGCCGAACCGGGGGCTTTTGCGATAGAGAGCGCAGTTGCGGCTTTTTCGGATGAAGGCTGGGAATGGCTTACAAGGCTCAGGGATTACATTGAAGAAAATAAGAAGCTGGTCCGTTCGTTTATAAAAGAAAAACTTCCGAAAATACGGTGTACGCAGCAGGATGCAACATATCTCATGTGGCTTGATATGAGTGCATACACGGACGATTCCGAACGCCTGGCTGAAGACATAAGGAAAAGAACGGGACTTTATCTTTCGGCAGGTTCGATATACAGAGGTAACGGGTCTGCCTTTCTGCGTATGAATGTTGCATATCCCCGTTCGCTTGTTGAGGACGGGATCGGCAGATTGAAGGAAGCATTGGATGAAAAGGGATAGATTACTTCTTGAAAAACTGAGAAACGGAGAACACCCTGGATTTATGGACCGGCTTACGCTGGTCCTTGTTCTGTCATATCCTACGGTTGTGGCCATGCTTACGAGTGTGATGACCGAATACATAGATGCGGCAATGGTAGGAAGGCTGGGGGCAAAAAAAGCGGCATCCATCGGACTTATATCTTCGACCATGTGGCTTGTGGGAGGTATAGTGAGTGCTTTTGCCGCAGGATTTCAGATCCAGGTGGCCCATTGTATAGGAGCCAGGAAAGAGAAGGAAGCGAGGGCTCTTATACGCCATGGTCTTATCCTGTCCTTGTTCTTTGCCCTGTTGCTTACATCTGTCGGACTGCTTGTCTACAGAAGGCTTCCGTTCTGGCTGGGCGGCAGCGGGGATATAGCTCTTGATGCATCAAGATATGCCGTGATATATATTTTGATGCTTCCGATAATGCAGGTATCAAGAACAACAAACGGAATGCTTAACAGCAGCGGAAATACAAAGGTCACAGGAGCCATAAGTGTACTGATATGCCTTCTGGACGTGATCTTTAATTACTTCCTGATATTCGGATCCCGGGATGTTATGTTTTTTGGACGCTCAATACACGTCTATGGAGCCGGACTCGATGTAATGGGGGCTTCTCTTGGGACGATGCTTGCCGAGTCGGCAGGATTGATCCTTTCTGTCCGTTATCTTTTCTTCGGAAATGAAATGCTGAAACAGAGAAAAGAGGACTTCATATATGACAGGAAGGGTATCGGCGCAAGGGAGCATCGGAAGGAGATCCTGTCAACCGTCAGATCCGAGCTTGATAAGGCAGTAAGGATATCGGCCCCGGTCGCATTGGAACAGGTGATCATGAATTCCGCTCAGGTTATGATAACCCGGATAATAGTTCCGTTTGGAGCAGTTGCGATCGCCGCCAACTCGTTTGCAATAACGGCGGAAAGCTTCTGTTATATGCCGGGATACGGCGTGGCGATCGCGGCAACGACCCTGGTGGGACAGAGCATAGGCGCGGGGAGAAAAAAACTTGCCGGACAACTGGCATATACGGTGACTGCTGTCGGTATGGTGCTGATGACGATAACCGGTTTGTTCATGTATATATTCGCACCTGTGATAATGTCGCTGATCACCCCCGATGCCGGTATTCAGACTCTTGGCGCCTCACTGCTGAGGATAGAAGCCTTTGCCGAGCCTTTGTTTGCAGCCTCCATGGTAATAGGAGGGGTGTTCAGGGGGACCGGCAATACCCTTTTCACGAGTGTCGCCAATCTGATAAGCATGTGGGCCGTCAGGATACCGCTGGCTGCATATCTGTCAATGAGAATGGGCATAAAAGGTGCATGGATCGCCATGTGCATAGAATTATCCGTCCGAGGACTCTTTTTCATTGCCATGCTCATACGCTGGAAGAAAAACAATACGCAGCGTTTAAGAGACGGAGCGGGGCTTACGACCTAAATTCCCTCTGTATTTTACATTTTATATATGATATAATACATGGCGTCGACTCAGTGCGTCGACCTTCTGCAGCAATGCGCAAGCTGCAGAACCCGTGAGCCTGTTGCGGAAATGAACGGGCAAATAAATTAATAGGAGGACATAGATATGTCATTAAACAAAAAGAGCGTTGACGATTTTAACGCAAAGGGCAGAAGAGTGCTTGTAAGATGTGACTTTAACGTTCCTTTAAAGAACGGTGAGATCACAGATGAGACGCGTATCGTTGCGGCACTCCCTACCATCAATAAGCTAATAGGGGACGGAGCCAAGGTTATACTTTGTTCACATCTTGGCAAGGTAAAGGAAGGCCCCAATGAGAAGGAGAGCCTTGCACCTGTTGCGAAGAGGCTGTCTGAGAAACTGGGTAAGCCGGTTAATTTCGTGGCTGATTACAATGTTACGGGCGCCGATGCAACCAAGGCTGTTGAGGAGATGAAGGACGGAGATGTTGTTCTTCTTCAGAATACACGTTTCAGGGGTGAGGAAGAGACCAAACCTCAGAAGGCGGGCGAGGGCTTTGCCAAGGAACTTGCCGATCTGGCTGATGACTATGTGTGTGATGCCTTCGGTTCGGCTCACAGGGCTCATGCATCTGTTGCCGTTGTGACCAAGTATATAACCGAGAAGGGCGGAACCAATGCAGTTGGGTACCTTATGCAGAAGGAGATCGACTTCCTGGGCAACGCGGTAGAGAATCCCGTTCGTCCTTTCGTTGCAATCCTTGGTGGTGCCAAGGTTGCCGATAAGCTCAATGTTATCGATAACCTTCTTGAGAAGGCTGATACCCTTATCATCGGCGGCGGTATGGCATTTACCTTCCTTAAGGCTCAGGGCTACGAGATCGGTAAGTCCCTTGTAGACATGGAAAAGATCGATTACTGCAAAGAGATGATGGAAAAAGCAAAGAAACTCGGAAAGAAGCTTCTTCTTCCCGTGGATACCACCGTTGCTGCAGGCTTCCCTGATCCCATTGACGGACCCATCGAAGTAAGCGTTGTTGATTCCACCGCTATTCCTGCCGACATGGAAGGTCTTGATATCGGACCGAAGACCCAGGAGCTGTTTGCGAATGCCGCGAAGGAAGCAAAGACGGTTGTCTGGAACGGACCCA
>DPZM01000178.1 GCA_003535955.1 Lachnospiraceae bacterium
AGGAGATTGAGCTCGCCTGCCATGTCCGCAAGGTTTTTGCTCTTGGGATCCCAGTTGGCCTTTATCACTATAAAGTCATCAGGCTTAAGCACTCCGTCAGGATGATTGAGTCCGGCTATGGCGTTCTCTTCTTCATTCTTGGAGCATACGTTAAGAATGACTCCTATATCCTTAAGTTCCTTGAGATACCCCTGGAATTCCGAATATACCTGGCCCATGGATGTTTCAGGACCTATCTCTATACCTTCAACACCATCATCCCCGACTATTCCGCCCCAGAGAGTGTTGTCAAGGTCCAGTGCCAGTGCCTTCTTATTCTTTCCGTAGATTGACTTGATGATATTGCTTAAATTATATGCCAGCGTCGGAATTGCTTCCATTGACAGTGCGTATTTGTACATATGCCAGTAAAGAGGATCCGACCACTTATCAAGACCGTATACCGCTGACAGATAATTGATATCCTGGATAAAGAAATCCTTATGGTCCCTTGCGTAAGCGGCAAACATCGCATTAAGCCTGTTTATGTAGTTGACCCGCCCATGGATATCGGTAGCATCTGCATTACCCAACACCCTGTAAAACGGGTACTCGAAATTATTCTGGATAACAGGGCAATGATAGGTGTTTTCTATTTTACCCCACATTTTTTCAAAATGATCATAGTCGGCAGCCAACAGTCCCTCTGCTTCTTCTTCACTCATGGACATGGCTGGATACTGCCTTATGTTCCTGTTACTTGTATGTATATAGATTATATCCGGGGCAAATTCCTTAAGCTCCGGGTTGTCAAACATTACATCCTCCCAGTACCGGGCATATTCACACTCATAAAACTCCGGCCTTATTCCCCGGTCGAGCAGAAAGAGTTCGAGGATCATGATTATATCATGGGTGGTCGAACCTCCGAGTACTGCGATCTTTTTATTTGTAAAGCCGGTTCCTTCGTCAAGCAGCTGTCTCTTTATTGATTTCTTTTTCTTTATAATATATCTGCTGTCAAAGGGGTATTGTAATTCCTGCATCTGAATAATGGATCCTTCCTGCTATCAAAAATAATACATTCTCAGTATACTTGATTTTAATCTTTATTTCAATTGATTACTGTACTATACTTATGAGGCGATGTTTATTGATACCTTGCTTTCTTTTTTGCAGGCGGAAGCAGCTTTATTTTACCAGCTTTCCATACAGCAATTTAAGCAGATTTTCTCTTGACGTGGATTTGAGCATATATCCGTCGGGTTTTAACGACATTACTCGTTCCACGGCCTCTTTTGTTCCCACTCCTGTCAGGAAGATAACCGGAATATTCTCTGTGACTGGCTCCTGCTTAAGCATCTGAAGAACCTGAGGTCCGTTAACTATAGGCATTTCATAATCAAGCAGGATCAGGTCAACCTGATTCCTCAAAAGGAACTTGATAGCCTGCATGCCTGCTGTCACGATATCCGTCTGGTATTCGTTTCCTATCCATTCCTTTATCATCTTGGCATATGAAGGATCGTCATCGACAATAAGTATCCTCTTTTTCGAACCTGCCGTTCCGGATGATTTGAGGGTATTTTCTATTGCAGGCTGCAAAACATTCATTTCAATAGGCCTTTCGATCCATGTATAATCACCGATCATCGGAACTCTGTCAAACAGATCGGCCCGGTCTTTCTCCTCCCCTATAATGATCATGCTCCTGCCGCTTTGGTTAACCTTGTCACAGATATACTTAAGTTCTTCCAGCTTATCCTTCATGTCGACTATATTACTGGGAAGATAAAGGAGAAAAAGATCTGTACCTGCGGCCATATCCCTTATTACTTCATAATTATCCGAAAGGATAGATGCTTTATATCCCGCATCGTTTAACTTCCTCTCAATGCCTTTTACAACGACACTGTACTGCATTACAACAAGTACAAGATTTTTCTGCCCTTCACTCATATCCGATCCTCCTGTTTGATCTCAAGGATTTATATTCAGTCCATACCCTTTAATACTGCTGCCATCGCTTCCTTTTGTATATCCGGATTATAGGACAGTATAGGGGCTATATCCTTTCCGCGTATTCTGCGATCTGTATAGTTTCTGGTAAGCTTTATCAGAAGCGGAACATGTACTATAAGTCCTATCAGGTTTGGGATCATCATAAGACCATTGAATGTATCGGAAATATCCCATGCCAGATTGGATTCCATTACTGCTCCGAAAACTATAAGAAGTATAAATATAAATCGGTATATCCTGCCACAGGTGACCCCAAGAAGGTATTCTGTTACCTTTGCCCCATAATAAGACCAGCCGAGTACCGTTGTAAAGGCAAATAAGGTGATCGATAAGACAACAAACCATTCACCCGGTTTCCCGAGAAAGGCTGCGAATGATCCGGCAACAAGAGTCGCATCATTAACACCTTCTTCCACAAGGCCTGTATTAAGATCTATCTTGCCCGACCCAAGCACAACCAGAGCTGTTAATGTACAAATGACCATTGTATCCAGAAAAACCTCGGCAATGCCCCACATTCCCTGGCGTACCGGTTCCCTTACACAGCTGTTGATGTGTACCATTACGGAAGAGCCAAGGCCTGCTTCATTTGAAAAAACACCCCTTTTACACCCGTTTTTTATGGTATTAAAAGCTATCTGAACTGCGGTCCCCGCAGCACCTCCCTTTATCGCGGCAGGTCCCAGGGCAAACTTAAATATCGATAAAAAGATGATCGGAAGTTTTGAAATATTAAGCAGTATTATGATAACACATCCAACAATATATACTATTGACATAAAAGGGATGAGTTTTTCCGAAACTGCTGCAAGACGCCTGAACCCGCCAAGTATGATACCGGCAGCAATAAGCATCAGAATAATTCCTATCAGCAATTCGGCCTTGGGCACGCCCATGAACAGGTCTCTCTTCATTCCATTCAGGAAGGTTGCCTCAAAATTAATGGTTATCTTATTGATCTGTCCCATATTGCCGATACCAAAAGAAGCCAGTACCGTAAAAATGCAGAACAGAATGCCCAGTACTTTTCCTATTACCCTGCAATGCTTTATTGAACCAAGGCCGTCTTCAAGATAATACATGGGGCCACCTGACCACGCACCCTCTGAATTGCGGCGTCTGTAGTATAATCCCAGAACATTTTCCGAATACTTTACCATCATTCCGAAAAAGGCAGCGACCCACATCCAGAATACAGCCCCGGGTCCACCCAGGCATATGGCTGTGGAAACACCGGCAATATTTCCGGTTCCGATGACCGCACACAGGGCAGTACAAAAAGTTCGAAACTGGGACAGGGCACCGGCATCGTTTATGATCCTCCCTTCCTTGTTCATGATCCCGAAGGTTTTCATAAACCAGTGTCGCAAGTGAGTTACCTGAAATACCCCTGTAATGATGGTACATATAAGTCCGGTTCCAAGAAGCAGTGATATCCCGAAGGTTCCCCACGCAAACCCATTTACCGAGTCATTGATCCTGATAACAGTTTCCATAAGCTTTATCCTAATATCTCACAATAAACCAATGTCTGATTAAGAAGCTGATATGCTATTTCACCGAAGGTAACCGGTCCGGTATAAGGCGGTATCTTCTGTCCGGCCAGGTTACCGTACTGATAATTCAATATACAATTGCAGGAGATGATCGGATCATGCGCACCGGCTTCACTTATCCTTTTTCTGAACTCTCCCGAGTAATCATTTACATCTACGGCGAAACGGTATTCGATATTTTTAAATACCGGTGCATAAAAGCTGACCCTGTCTTTTGAAACCTCCTTGATCGATGTGTTGATGTATGACCCGTTGTAATCAGCCACAAGCGGCATCTTAGTGTCAAGGCCCTTCTTCTTTATATACTGCGCAAAATTGACCTCCTGGCCGTTCACGCTGCATTTTGAAACACTCAGATCATTATCGTAGAACCTTATAACCGGATCCGTCTTATCATCCGTGAAGATATTTATCATATTTATCATGGCTGTCTTATCTTCAGGTAACTTAATATACATCACCACGGCCCTGTCCGTATATGATTCCCCGCTTGTTCCGTCATATACCTTCGCTTCGCTCTCTCCGCCAAGATCAAAACCCGATATCCAGCCGACAATGGGATGCATCAGAAGCTCTTCAACCTCGGGGGCTTCCTTCGCGTACTTGGCCGCCACTTTGGACCCGTATGGCATGATCATCATTGTGAGGCCGTTATCGTAACACTCCTCCACCACCTGAAATATATTGTACTTTCCGTAGACTGCCACCTTTATATCCGCAGCAAAATCAATCTCATTGACAAAAAGCTTCTCTTTTGTAAATATTCCGCCCTCTTCACTTATAAAATAGGGTGTTGTTCCACCTATCCACTTACCCTTCGGAAGCTTCCCAAGAAGAGAATCATCCGCCGCTATATGAAGTATCTTTCCTTCATTGATCATTTTTACAGTTTCTTCCAATGTAATAAGCATTCCCACACCTCCTCTTAATCCTTTTGTTTTACTTACAATGCAGCTATATTTGCAAGATCAACCTTGGCAACGATAGGATATTTTGTCAGAAATTCATCCATTTCTTTCATACACATCTCCTCATTTGCCGGATCCTCTTTAATCTTCTTCTGCATTTTGCTGATCAGCATGTTAAACGCAAGATTTGTTGATGTGTATTTAAGTTCTCCCTTAAGAACCTTTAACAGCTTTTCACGAGCGGCCGTATCCATTTTATCTCCTCCTTTTTCATGTTATTTCGAAAGGGCATCAAGAATACCTTCATAATCATACATATCTGCACTTCTCCTGATAAGATCGAACCTCTCCTTTTCACCTGAGGGTATGGCATATTCTTCAACCTCCTTCATAATGGCCTCGATCCTGTCACAATCCATAGCATCTGCAGCATCCTTAAGTTCTTCATATATACTCTCCATAATATAATCATCTGCCAGGGGTTTACCGGCATCATCATCTTTAACATCGGCTTTAAATACCCCTGCCAGTTCTTCCCTGTATTTCAGGAATTCCTCCATGACGGCTTCATGATTATTCGTGATATAGTCTATATCATTTTCTTTGCCTGCCATTTCCAGCTTCTCGGCCCTCTCTCCAAGCCCCATTGCTCCTATGAGTCTTGAAGAGCTCTTAAGAGCATGTATCTTGATCGTATAATTCTTCCAGTCATTCTCGTAATAGCATCTTTCAAGCTCTGTGTACTTATCGTTAATGGAATCGTAGAATATCTTAAGTACAGCCTTAAACGCACTCTCGGATCCGCTGTTTTTGATCGCCGATGCTGCATCAATACCCTTGATATCACTGAACCATTCATCTGCCGGATGATCAATTGCTTCTTCCTTCTCCTCCTCCATAGT
>DPZM01000184.1 GCA_003535955.1 Lachnospiraceae bacterium
TACAGATACAGCGCGATCTGGAGATCCGTTCAAGCTTCGATACTCTTACCAATCTCTTAAACCGGGCAAGGTTCTTCTCCATTGCGGGCGAAATAGTATCCAACCTCACACCGGAAGATGAATACATTGCCGTATATAAATATGGTAAAGACAGATAACGCCGGGGAATACACATCCCTGCTTAAGTAAAGCTTTACTTCAGTTTCCTTAGCCTCTCAAGAGCAGCATTAAGGGTTTCATCCTTCCCGGCAAATCGGAACCTGATATAATAATTGATGTCTTCCTTCATTTTCAGTAAATGAGCGGCGGACGGTCTTCTATATACCGTCCGTCTTCTTCATCCCACACTTCCCTTATGATAACCCCGCCAAGTGCCGATCTTTCCCGCATGCGGGGAGCCTCTTCGTAAAACCTGCAGGCTATGTTATCCCGGGTGTTTCGCGGATCCGAAGTTGAAAATCGCTGGGGCACGCATATCTTGTCTTCCTGATAATATGCCGTTTCGCAATGTATGCAGTCAGTGCATTTGAACCGAGGAACCGTCCCCTGTTTCATGATCATACTCTCCCTTTGTTGTTTTATTGTAAACGAAATTAATAATTTCGTTTACTGTAATAAATTGTTTAGTCCGTCAATGAATAGGTATCATATGCAGCGTCATGCGGAAGCCAGGTCTCGATAGCATTGAGCTTGACAAGATTTACATCAGCGTATTTCATCTTAAGATCCGTTACATGTCCTCCCAGTGAGTGGTTCCAATTGAGAAAATGAATATGCCACCCCGGATCATTTATCCCCTGCAGATAATCGGGAAAATACACACATATAAGCGATCCCTTCATGTTCTCGTATTCATATGTCTTCCTGGTCCCGGCCTCTGACTCACTAAGCGGGATATGGTGAGTTAATACCGCCGACTGTGAATTTACCGTTATCCTCTCAAACAGCCCGTCTATCCTCGCCATATGAATACTGTTAAGTCCGAAGTTCTCCTCCACCTCAACGGAAAGATCGCTCTCAAGCTTCTTAAGTCCATCCACGGCACTAAAAGCAAACTGTCTGTACAGATTCATATACGCTATTGATGCAAAGGTGACTCCTGATTTTACATTAACCCTTTCGGAATTACCGTCATCCTTCAATCTGTAGCATTTCCCGTCAATAATGACCATCTCACCGTCAGCATTTTCGAACATCCCGATCCCCGTATCTCCGTGACACAACAGTTCCTCCACATTGATGATCGGCTTTAAATACCCTGCCTCCAATGCCTTTACGGTCGAAACCTGAAAAATCTTATTCATACGGTTTTCTCCTATTTAAAAAAGTCACACAATTGATACATATATTATAACTCTTTTTTATAATTTTGGAAATTCACTTGCATAGTTATTTATGAGATATGCCGCATTTTTCTTGGGATGAGTCTCTTTTGAAATACAGGTGGCAGACTCTATTTTTATGTAATTAAAAACCTGCTGCTCACCCTTATTCCGCGCCAGAAATACAAGCTTTAGATCATTAAGCTTCTGCCACCTTTCCACCATGGCAAACAGCAGCGCATTTCCCCAGACAGTTATCATCGAATCCATTCCGATCACCAACACATTTGTATATGCAATATGTCTGTTTACCAGCCCCATATCCGGTTTTATAAGGGTGACTGAGAATTTATCCTCCAAAAACGTATTCATTTTCTCCATGTACTCAAGGTCAGAGTCAATCATGAGGATAGACCTGCGCGCAATGACATTATTGGAGAAGCAGGCCAGAATATCATTTGACAGCTGCATCATCATCTCTCCCGATGGGCGATAAGTTCCTGTTATGAAGAGCTTGGGAATATCCTTCTTAACTTCTGCCATAACATCATCACCGGCACATATAAACAGCGTTTTATCTTCCTCAAGACACAGGTCGCGTATATAAAGACATATTCCTTTAATGGACAGCGGGTAGCTATCGGGCATCATCAGAATAAACAGATTTGACTGATTCTTGATAAGAGCGATAGAGTCAACCGAAAAACCGGCATTGACGATTTCTATGCCCTTGGATTCCAGATAATCAGCCCTGAACTTATTGTGATCATTTTCTATCATACATACCGTACATTTCTTATCAGCATTCATATTCCCGCATCCACCTTCTGTTTTTTTCCTTTACGCTAAATCCCTGACGGTCCCGACCGGCTTTCATAACCGACCGGCTTCCCGTAGTTTCCGCATATATGATATCATGCCGGCATATGGACACTCAATACTTTTCCTCCTATAGATTTTATGTTCTCTTTCATTTATCTTTTGTTCTTTTATATTACGCTCAATATGATAAAATGAGAATGCAACCATTCAGAACAGCACATATATTTTAAAATACGAACCATGGGTACTATAGTCGATTATATAAAATGGCGGGGCGATCTTGACTTTGACAGGGATGCCTTTAATGTAATGGATAATATCGTATTATCCGTTGTTTCTTATGTGGAAATGGACGAGATATTTACAGGGCTTAAGGCAGACGTACTGACCCTTAAGGAGATAAGCGATCTCTATTTTGAGAAGCTGTATGACAAAAAGAATTTCAGGGACGGCTCGGTCCTTAAGGACGGTCCCGATATACTTAGGATGATCGCAGACACCGACAGGTTCCGTAACGTACGGGTGCGCAATTACATAAGCCTTAACGATACCGGCCGGACCCTGCAGTTTGCGGCAATGGAATTCATGCTTACGGAAAGTGTGAGCTATATAGCCTTCCGCGGCACCGATGATACGGTCGTGGGATGGAAGGAGGATTTTCACCTTGCCATGACGGAAACAGAAGCCGAGAAGGAAACGGTGGCTTATATAAACAGGATAGCGGGCGGTAATGACAGGCAGTATTATGTGGGAGGCCACTCCAAGGGCGGCCATCTGGCGGTCTTTGCCGCAGCACAGTGCAGACAGGATATCCGAGACAGGATAATCCGGATATTCAGCAACGACGGCCCGGGCTTTATGGAAGAGGTCGCAGGCAGTGCACCGATCAAGGCCATACTTCCCAGGCTTGTGAGCATCATCCCCGAAGATGCGGTCGTCGGACTCCTCATGAACCCGGTTGGCGATCCAATAGTTGTTAAGAGCACGGCAAAATCACTCTTTCAGCATAACCCCGCAACCTGGTGCCTTGAGGGAAAATCATTTATCACGGCAAGCGGTATCTCCGCCGGGGCAAAAACCTTCCGTAAACTGATAAAAGAGAGCCTTGGTAAGATGAGCCGCGAGGAACTGGATGACTTTGTCGAGAACATCTTCTCCATATTTGACAATGCCGGAGCCGAGACCCTTACCGATTTTAAAAAGGGCGGGCTTAAATCACTTAAGTCTATTGCTCATGCGATCAGATACAAGAGGGATGAATGATAGTTCCCCGGCTGAGCTTGATAACTCGGGGAATACACATCCCTGCTTAAGTAAAGCTTTACTTCAGTTTCCTTAGCCTCTCAAGAGCTGCATTAAGGGTTTCATCCTTCTTGGCGAAGTGGAACCTGATATAATCATTGATGTCTTCCTTAAAGAAGCTCGATCCCGGCACTGCGGCTACGCCGATATGCCCGGCCATCCATTCACAGAAGGCAAGATCATCGCTGTGGCCGAATTCACTTATATCAACAAGAACATAGTAAGCACCCTGGGGCTGTGTGAACTTAAGCCCGATGTCCTTAAGGCCGCCAAGGAAGAGGTCCCTCATATGGGTGTAATGATCCTTTAATTCCTTATAATACGAATCCGGGAATTCAAGTCCCACCACCGCTGCCTCCATAAGGGGCGCGGCAGCTCCCACGGTAAGAAAATCATGTACCTTCTTAGCCCTCTCAATGACCGTAGGACTTGCGATCACATATCCGATCCTCCAGCCGGTTATCGAATAGGTCTTGCTGAGGGATGAACATGAAATGGTCCTCTCATACATACCCGGAAGCGAGCTTATATAAATGTGCTTATAAGGCTCATATACTATATGCTCATATACCTCATCCGTTATAACAAAGGTATCATATTTGATAGCAAGTTCACTGATGAACTTAAGCTCCTCATATGTAAATACCTTACCCGACGGGTTCGATGGATTACACAGGATTAGCGCCTTGGGATGCTGCTTAAAGGCAGCCTCCAGCTGATCCCTGTCAAAATCAAAGGCAGGCGGCACAAGCGG
>DPZM01000079.1 GCA_003535955.1 Lachnospiraceae bacterium
GCTTCATAATAACCGTCCGCCCCGTCAGCGGCATCCTCACTTGTATGCAGGCTGTCCGTTTCCGCATCATCGGATTCACTATCCTTCCCCGAAAGTCCCCCGGATATCCTCATTATTTCTTCATTTATCTTACGCTCGGCACTTCTCCCGGCCCTGCTCTCATCATGTTCCTTATAATCAACAAGCACCGACACGGCCAAGTTACACCGCTCATTGAATATCTTCTCAAGTATCCTTACCATTTCATCCTTATGCTCCCTGGCGACCAGAGTATCATCAAGGATCATTCTGACAACGTTATCTTCGGGATATTCGAAATCAGCATGACTCAGTATAAGATAATAAAACCTGTCGTAGCTCTTAAACTCATCCAGTATACTCTCCCTGTAGGCTTCCATCAGGCTTCTCGCGTTGTATCCGGCTGACAGTTCGAAATTTTCATGTATCGTTACCGTAAGCGCATCATTCGGAAAAAGCTGCCTTACTATTTCCCGCTCTACGGCATAAACATCTTTCTTCTCTATTATATGAGGGGCCCTGATATAAACCCTGAGCCTGTCCCCCTTGGATGTATTGGCTATCCTTAAGACCTTTGCATCGGAGTATATCATTCTGAGGTCATTATTCAGTTTAAGGGTAGGAAACACTTCCGAAAAATCCTTAGCCATTATGCCCTACCCCCATGCTCTCATTCCAATGATCGAGTTCGTATTTGAGAACGTCAAGGAGTTCATTCTCCGGTACCTTCTTGATTATCTCACCTTTTTTTATCAGCAGGCCTTCTCCCTTGCCTCCCGCTATGCCGATATCTGCCTCTCTGGCTTCGCCAGGTCCGTTAACAACACAACCCATACACGCCACTCTGATATCCAGATCATACCCTGCAACAAGCTTCTCAACCTCACCAGCCAGGGAAATAAGGTCTATGTTTGTCCTTCCACAGGTAGGACATGATACGACATCTATCCCTCCCTGCCTTAAGTTTAGTGTCTTAAGTATTCTTTTGGCTGAAACTATCTCCTCTACAGGGTCACCTGTCAGGGATACACGTATAGTATCCCCTATGCCCATGTTAAGGATGATCCCAAGCCCGACCGCTGATTTTATATTTCCCGCTCTGACGGTTCCGGATTCAGTGATCCCTACATGCAGAGGATATTTACACTTGGGAGCAAGGATTTCATGCGCCTTTACGCACATCATTACATCGGATGACTTGATGCTGACGACCATATTGTCATAGCCGGTCTCTTCGATCACCCTAACCTTATCAAGAGCGCTCTCCACTATTCCCTCAGCGGTGACTCCTCCGTATTTCTCTATAAGAGCCTTCTCCAAAGAGCCCGAATTAACCCCTACCCTTATAGGAATATTTCTCTCTCTTGCTGCCCTTACAACTGCCTCCACATTTTCTCTTCCGCCTATATTACCGGGATTTATCCTTATTTTGTCCGCACCGTTTTCCATAGCTTCGATCGCCAGCCTGTAGTCAAAATGTATATCCGCCACAAGAGGTATATGAATGCTTTTCTTGATCTTACCTATGGCCAGTGCCGCCTCATGCGTGGGAACTGTCGACCTTATTATCTCGCAGCCTGCTTCCTCAAGCCTTAAGATCTGTTCCACCGTGGCCTTAACATCCTCCGTTTTTGTGTTCGTCATGGACTGGATCCTTACCGGATTTCCTCCACCAATCTTTACTCCGCCTATATCAACGACTCTTGTATTATCCCTGTAACTCATGTTACTCCTTTCGATGCAAGCTCTGAACGCTTACTATCTATAGTAACATTTTTTATTTGTTATACAAGACCTTGTGCTTTTATTGATACATCTTTTCCTGACGGATGGAATAGATACAGTATACGGCTATCGTTCCTCCGAGTATCAATACCGTAAGAATTATAAGGAAAATCCGCAGACCCTTATGGCTGCCGCTCTTCTCATTCTGTTTAAGCGTTCTTACCGTTTTGGTTCCCTTGCTTACCGGGGAAGAATTGGCACATTTGGCCTGTATCGTCTGTGTAAGGATATTTTCCGCAAGATCGGAGGCCTCTATGTCTATCTTATAGTCTCCATACTCGGGAATGGCCAGCTCCACCGTCTGCTGTTTAGGGCTTGTAATGAGTTCCTGACCGTTGAGCTTCACTGACTTAAAGTAATCATCCTGATCGTAAAGACTCAACACAATGGTATCATCCTTGTTTACACTGCCATCATCCGCCATACCATCTATGACCACCTGGGGTTTTTGGGAATCCACAATGAATTCCACCGTCTTTTCTGCCTGATTCCCCGCATCATCAACCGCAGAAACCTTAAGGACATACTTGCCGTCCTCGTCTATCTCCCTTCCTTCATCATAATTCATACTGTTCAGATAGGTTTTATAATTCACACCGCTCCTGTCCTTTATATAATCCGCAAAATTATCCGGAAGCCTGAAGCTCTTTATATACTTCTTATCAAGATTCTCAACATATTCAATGTCAGGCTTCGTCATATCAAGGGTAAACTTTATGGATTTACCTGCGGTATTTCCCGCCAGATCGGCTGCTGTCACGCTGAGTTCATATGAACCTTCTTCGTCTATTGTGATCGAAAATACCGAGGTTTCTTCACTCATTGTCCATTCCGGGGATTTTAAAAGCTCACGCTTATTGTCCTCGCCAATCCTGTAAAGTTCACACACAACCCCTGCAGTCTCATAGTTTGCTTCCTTTACCCGGAAGCTTATTTCGGGGGCAACATTGGTGACCATATCTTCCTTAAGGCTTAAACCGTTCACTATCTCAACTGCAGGAGCAACTGTATCGATCGAAAAGGAGATAGTATCATCATACGAATTACCTGCCGCATCGGTGACAGAAGCATTAACGGTATATTCTCCGTCTTCCCTGAAATAATATGTGTTTACACTGTATTTGCCATCGGTCTTGTAATCAGCAAGCCTTATGTCCTTTGTCCCGTTTCCGGTAAACATGCTTCCGGTGAGCTTAACCGTATAATCATTTTCATAATTGTCGAAGGCATTCACCTTAAGTTCCCCCTCACGACTGATGACAGAGCCGTCATTGATACCCGTAAAGTTAACCCCGGGGGCGATCGTATCTATTCTGAAGAACAATTTTACGGGAACGGACTCATTACCTGCCATATCCGAAGCCTTGCACTCCACGAGATAATCTCCGTCGCCGACAGCTGTAAAGAGAACATCGTCCTTAACCTGCGCAAGTGACTTTGCAGTGGACTCAACCACCTCTTCATTGCCCTCGTATGTCTTCTTCAGCGTGTACTCGACCATAACCGTTCCGGGATGTGCATCCTCGCCCTTGATCGAAATATTGACCGGTTCCCTGTATATCCCGCGGTTTTGTGCTCCGTCCAGGTCGATTGCAGGCGGTGTTTTGTCAATCTTAACGGTTCTCTTTATCACATTCACATTTCCTGCATTATCGCTCACCTCTATTGTCAGGTCACCTCCGTCATCCTTTAGGGATTCAGCACTTAATACGAATTCCTTCTCATCGCCCGACATACTTGCATTCTTATCGAAGGTTTCGTCAACGATCTTCTCATCATCAAGAGTGACCCTGAGCCACGCCGGCTTAGACAATGTGTCGTTAACCTTGACAAGGCACTTGATATTATCGCCGGTCCAGATATCCATATCCCTGTCCGTAGTTATCTCCACCGTAGGCAAAGTCGTGTCGAGGATCAGGCTGAACACAGCCGATTCAATGATATGGGCAGGTTCCTTCGAAGAGACAGACTCAGCCTTTTTCCTGTTTTTCTCGTATTCCTTACGGTTTTTCTCATAGACCTTATTATCTGATATACTCTCGGTATATGCTCCGATAGCCTCTTCCTGTGACTTTACGGAATACTCCAGAACTTTTCTGAATTTAACACTGTATTTTCCGTCAGCCACCGTTCCGGGTATCAACGTAAAAACACAGCCTCCAAGATCTGTCCATTCCGAATATGTCTCACCTGCGTCGGAACTTATGGAATACTGGCATGTAACCTTGTAATCCAGCAGGCTGTCTGCCCCGGCATTCTTCTCATTCGCTTTGAGCGCATATTCAAAAAGTTCAGGCACGGGGGATGGGTTCAACGTATATGAAATTGCCATATTTGTGTATAATGCCTCTTTATCTTTTGGGGATATGCACACCCCGTCGCTTCTTGTAATATCCACACCCAGCACTTTATCGGCTGTAACCGCCCCCTTCTCTGCTGCCATTACAACCCTTGTGTTATGTTTAAGACCCCCTATTAACAATCCCGTCAATCCGATTATGCCAATCAGCTTCATTGCCTTCATAACCATTCATCTCCTTAATGATCGTTAATTTACCTGTTTTCCCTTATTTTATTAAGCCTGTCCGTGATATCGGCCCGCACTTCTACCTTTCCTTCATCAAGTATAAGAAGCGCTTGCTCTCCATATCTGATAACTCCTTCATTATTGCCGGCTTCTTCACACAAAAAGCAGAGCCGTCTTAAATACTCACCTTCGTAATATCCCTTCTCATCCTCATACAGACCTGCTTCCTTTGCATACCTCAAATCCGCAAGTCCCTCCTCTAAAAACGCGATCTCATCGTACCTGCTTTCCTCATCGCTTGCAGATACTGCATCATAGAGGTTTGCCAGCATGATATCATTTTTGTATCTTGCTTCTTCGTAGCCAAGGCCTCTGTTATAATCGCAGAACTCCTTAATGCATTTAATGTATTTCTCATTATCCTCCTCAAAGGACACCTGGAGAGTGCACAGCCTGATATAGTAGCCGGCTTCCGGGTACCTCTCCTTATCGAGCATCTCAAAATAGCGCAGGGCTTCCCGGTAGTTGCGGCGAATGGAAAAATAGTTTCTCGCAACCTCATAGGTAAAGCGCTGGCAGGTATCCTCATCAAGACACCCGGACTCTATATAAGAGCATATTATCCTGATACCTTCTTCCGTGTACTCTCCGTCCCTTATATGCCTGTTTGCTTCCGTCAGCAGCTGCTTTGCAATATCATCCCTGGGTTCAGCCAAAACATACTTAACAGCTGCCGCTCCGAATATTCCCATACACAAAACAGCTGCGGCTGCCGTGAGCTTAAGTCTTGAAGAATTGTCCTTCCTGCCTTTAAGAGCTGTAAGATCTGTCAGAAGGGCATGCATATCTGCGTATCTTGAGTTTTTCTCCTCACCTATACAGTTAAGGATTATCCTTCTTATCTTCACCGGTATACGCCTGTCGCATTTGATCAGGATTTCCTGCCTGTCACGGTCGCTGTCTGGCCTCCTGCCCGTATACATGGCATACATGAGCATACCGAAAGCATAGACATCCGTCCTCTCATCAAGCATTTCACCCCTGTTATAGTATTGCTCAGGCGCGGCATATCCGGGTGTTCCATACAGGGATCCCCGGTCTGCTATTCTTCCGGCAATGCCAAAATCGATCAGCTTAAGACTCCCGTCCTTCTTAAGCATTATATTTTCAAGCTTAAGGTCAAGGTACAGGATGGAGGGCTTAAGATCATGCAGATAGGCAATAGCCTCCGCGATCTTTATCCACCAGCCGGTAAGCATCCTCCTGCCCACCTGCTTTTTCTTGATGATCCTGTCCAGAGTCATCCCCTCAATATAGTCACTGACAATGAAATAGCCTTCACCCTCCTGCCATGCGTCTACTATACGTGGGAACGATTCATGGTCCAATCTGATCATCATGTTAATCTCATTCTGCGCAAGCCATACCGTATCATCATCACCCGGAAGGTATTTTATCGCCCACTTCTTGCCAATAGAAATATCTTCGGCAAGGTAAACAGATGATGAGCCCCCTTTCCCGATCTTTCCCATGATACGGTAACGGTCCCGCAGTATCAGACCCTTAGACAACATATGATCACCCCGGTCTTTCTCTACTCTACCGTTAATTAACTGTTATTATTTCTGGAATTTTGACGGATTCCGCCCGATATGACAATCTTAACGTAGTTACATGGTAACTGATATGTATGACTCTGTCAAGTGTAAAATATAAAAAAAGGACGCTGCCT
>DPZM01000075.1:0-467 GCA_003535955.1 Lachnospiraceae bacterium
GACGAATATAAGGGGAGATCAAGGGGAATGATCTATCAGACGCTTAACGGCACGTGGTTAATCAATGAGAAGGGCTCGGAAGCTTACATCGAAGGTAAGATACCGGGTTCGATTTTGTCTGCTCTGCTCATGCAGCACAGGCTTCAGGATCCGTTCTACGGACTTAACGAGTATCCGACGAGGGAGATCTTTGCGGGTGATTTTTACTTCACCCGTGAATTCGATTGTATGCCGGAGCTTATGAGTCAGGAGCGGATTTATTTATGCTGTAAGGGCATAGATACCCTGGCCAAAATATACATAAATGACATGCCCATCGGCAGGACCGAGAACATGCACCGGACTTACTATTTTAACATCACCGGCTATCTTCGTCCCATGGGCAACAGGATCACTATAGAGGTAGATTCCCCCCTTAACTATACAGAGAACATCCACGCCGGCCTTAACAAGAATTCAACTTATGT
>DPZM01000075.1:594-6903 GCA_003535955.1 Lachnospiraceae bacterium
GCTTATAGACTGCGGAATATTCAGGAGTATCGATCTGGTGGGGCACTCCTTCCTTAAGCTTGATGAGGTGGAGATAATCCAGCACCACGAAAGGAACAGCGTAAACCTTGAGATAAATGTAAATGCGGAGCTGTTCAGGAATGATCCCTTCCTTATCCAGGCGGAACTTATATCGCCTGAAGGAACGATATCGGCGATCAATGAAACCATGATCGACGGACACTGCACCCTGAACATGGAGATTGAGAGTCCAAAGATCTGGTGGCCAAGGGGCTTCGGGCAGCAGCCTCTTTACACTGTGAGCGTATATGCCCTTGACTTAAACGGAAACCAGTGGGATTCGAAGACCTACAGGATAGGACTTCGGACCATAACCGTGAGCAGGGATCCCGATCACTTCGGCAGGGAGTTCTCCTTTGTGGTAAACGGGGAGAGGATATTTGCCATGGGCGCGGGTTATGTACCCGAAGATTCCATATACCCCTTTGTGACCAAGGAGAAGATAGATTATCTGTTAAAGGCCTGTGCCCGCAGTAACTTCAACATGATCCGTGTCTGGGGAGGCGGTTATTACCCTTCCGATACATTTTACGATCTGTGTGATGAATATGGACTCATTGTCTGGCAGGACCTCATGTTTGCCGACAATGTTTATGAACTGAACGATGATTTCAGGCGGAATATTGAAGCCGAGGTCACCGATAATCTAAAGAGGATAAGGAGCCACGCCTGCCTGGGGCTTATATGCGGTAACGCCGATATTGAGGCCGGCTGGCTTGACGATGATAAATTCGCGGACCACTCGGGTCCCCTTAAGAGCGACTACCTGAGGATGTTTGAGGATATAATCCCGGGTCTTGTTGCGAGTCATGCTCCCGGAGTCTTCTACTGGCCTTCATCGCCTTCGGCGGGCGGGAACTTTAACAATACGTTTGATGAGAGCAACGGCGACAGCCACTTCCACGGAGGCCGCACGGGGTCCGGCTATATATCGGAGTTTAAGAACCACTATATGCGATTCTGCTCGCAGTTTGGTTTTCCGTCCTATCCGTCCTTAAAGACCATCAAGGCCTTTACAAAGGAATCCGACAGGAATATCTTCTCTGAGGTTATGGAGAGTCACTTTAAAGAGGAGGGGGCAGGCGGTATGATACTTCAGTACCTGTCGCGGAATTTCCTCTATCCCAAGGACTTTGACAGTCTCCTCTATGTGAGTCAGATCATGCAGGGACTGGCTGTCAAGGGAGCTGTTGAACACATGAGACGTAACCGGGGCCGGTGTATGGGAGCCCTGTTTTTCCAGCTTAACGACTGCTGGCCTGCGGCTTCCCAGTCAAGCGTTGACTATTTCGGACGGTACAAGGCCCTGCAGTATATGGCCAGGAACTTCTTTGCTTCGGTGGCCGGTTCCATAGACAGGGACGGCAATACTGTCAGCGTATACATTCAGAACGAGACAAGGGATATTGAGATAAGACGTGTCAAGATAAGCCTGCAGACCTTCGAGTTCAGGCTCCTTCATGAGGTTGAGTATGAAGTTGAAGTCAAGCCCTTTGAAGCCGTAAAGGTGTGTGAGATAAACTATACACCTTATATAGAAGGACTTGAAAACCGCGTTTTCATGGAGGCCAACTTCATTGACGAGGATGATAATGTTGTCCAGACGGAGACCGAGGTCTTCGTGCCCTATAAGAGGCTGGCTCTTGACCTGTCATCCATCTCCTATTCGGTCATCGAACTGGCCGATGAATACGTGATCAGAATGATGTCGGGCGGGTTTGCGGCTTTTGTTGAGCTTGATCTTAAACAGGCTGATGCTGTTTTCTCTGACAATTTCTTCCATCTTACGAGTAAGAGGGAGAAGGCGGTAAGGCTTAAGAAGTCGGATATCAGGTATCTGGCATACGGGTCGCCGGAGATCCAGAACGGATACGAACTTGAACAGCAGCTGGTCATCCGTTCCCTTAAGGATACATATTAGGAAATTCACCGAAGGTGACAGATGAGGGTGTCATGGACCTATTCACTTACATGAGCGAACAAAACAAGGAAAAAGAATCGCCCTTAGCGGCAAGGCTTCGCCCTACGACACTTGATGAGGTTGTAGGGCAGCAGCATATTATCGGCAAGGATAAGCTCCTCTACAGAGCCATAAAGGCCGATAAGCTAAGCTCGATGATCTTCTACGGCCCCCCAGGTACCGGCAAGACCACGCTTGCCAAGGTCATTGCAAATACGACAGGCTCGGAATTTACCCAGCTTAATGCCACCGTTGCCGGTAAAAAGGACATGGAGGCCGTGACCGATAAGGCCAGGGAAGATCTTGGTATGTACAATAAGAAGACCATCCTCTTTATCGATGAGATACACCGCTTCAACAAGGGCCAGCAGGATTATCTCCTTCCCTTTGTTGAGGACGGGACTATAATCCTTATAGGTGCAACGACAGAGAATCCCTATTTTGAAGTTAACAGGGCTCTTCTTTCCCGGTCGCTCATTTACGAACTCAAGCCCCTGTCAGCCGAAGATATAGGGGAGCTTATAAGGCGGGCTGTATATGATGAGGCAAAGGGCATGGGCTCGTATAATGCAACGATAGATGATGATGCAGCCGCTTTTCTTGCAGACATTGCCAACGGTGATGCAAGATCGGCCCTTAATGCGGTCGAACTGGGGATACTTACTACAGACAGGTCTGAAGACGGGAAGATTCGTCTGACCCTTGAAGTGGTACAGGAATGCATACAGAAACGGGCCATTAAGTATGATAAGACCGGGGATAACCACTATGACACCATCTCTGCTTTTATAAAGTCGATGCGGGGCTCGGATCCGGATGCGGCGGTCTATTATCTGGCCAGGATGCTGACAGCCGGGGAGGACATCAAGTTTATTGCAAGACGCATCATGATATGCGCATCGGAAGATGTGGGAATGGCCGATCCGCAGGCCTTGCAGGTGGCTGTGGCCGCATCTCTTGCCGTGGAACGGGTTGGACTGCCGGAAGCAAGGATAATCCTTTCACAGGCAGCTGTCTATGTTGCGACCGCCCCCAAGAGTAATGCCTCCTACCTTGCCATAAATGAAGCCATGGGTATGGTTGAAAATGGGGAAACATATCCGATACCCAGGCATCTTCAGAATGTACATGCCGATTCGGCCGGGGAAGAACGTGAACAGGGGTACCTGTATGCGCATGACTTTCCGAATCATTATGTAAACCAACAGTACCTGCCTTATGAACTGAGCGGGAAGGAATTCTATAAACCTACCGGAAACGGGTATGAAGTGAAGGTGAAGGAACATATGCGTAAACTGAAGACGAAGTCCGGTTAACGAAAAATGCGAAGCATTTTGAGTCTGTTCTCAATTTTAACAGCAGCTGCTTTACAATAACATCTCCATCAGATACGAATATATTTCCTGATTATGAGCCTGCCAGTTATTACATATCTGGGAGGCCATTTCTTCGGTGGGCATCGAGATCTTAAGATTCAGATGGTCACTGCTTTTTTCCCTGATCACAAGCTCCGCGACATATTCGCCGTCGGTATTTCTGAAATAGTCGGAGGATACTGCGATCTCACTCCTGAAACGGACATCGTTGTCCTTGAGGAAGTTGTCTATATCATTTCTGATCGACTCCGAAATATCATTCCCAAGAAGATCGATCGTCTCGCGCCCCTTGTCGGTTATGGATAAGTGTGAAGCGTTTCGCACGAACTTCGACTCTATCATGGCATCATCGGTCAGCTGGTTCATGACCTTCTGCAGGGTGAAGTAATCCGTGTAATTCTTGTCCAACATAAAGTCAAACACCTGACTCTTGGTGAGTGAATAGTCTACCTTGCCGAGCATATACAGGATTATGAGCTTGTATAGAGTAAGAACTTCCAAATTCCCCATAGAAAATCTCCGATTTTTGTATTTACCTTCTAAAGTGTATACATTTTTATTAAAAATATCAACATAGATGTTGAAAAAGATGTTGTTAAAATAATTAAAAAAAACAGAAAAATATACAAAATATTGGTAAAACCCCCTTGACAAGGCTTAAGTTCACATAATATAATAACATCGTTATATAACGAGAATGCATAACCGTGATACATATCAGCGTTTTTGCATCATGTTTCCGATCATCAGGGGTAGTGATCGGGGGCAGTAAGGGGAGTGGCAGCGGATTAGGGAACCGGGGCCGAATATTAATAAGAGGGAAAACATATGCCGCCAAAAGAGAGAGTCTCGCGGGTCATGGTGCTTGACGCAGCATTTGAGATGACGCGGGAATGCGGATTTGAAAACGTCACCGCAAGAAAGCTTGCGCAGCGTCTTGGCAGTTCGACACAACCTATCTTTCGCGCTTATGAGAATATGGAGATGCTTAAGGAAGACCTGTTCTATAAGAGCGCCGAGCTGTTTTCAGACCACATGCTTAAGGCCCGGGTTAAGGGTAAGCCCGTATACCTGACAATGGGTATGGCCTATATTGAGCTTGCGAAGCAGGAAAAGTTCCTGTTTAAGTTAATTGCGGACATTGACGTGTACGATACCGGAGATATCCACGAATTTCTCCAGCAGGGAGATATTGGGGAACTGCTTGAGAACCTTCCGGGAACCGAGAAGTTTACCGAAGAGATGAAGAAGGAAGTCTTCAGGATGGTATGGATGTTCACGCACGGTGTCGCAACACTCGTAGTCAGCAGGCGTGTTGACATGGACGAAGGTGAGATAGAAGGTATGCTTAAGAAGGCATACGAAGGTTTTGTGAAAATATCATAAGGGGGATCGCGAGGCGGTGGATTCCTTATGATGACTTGTAAGGGGGAGGGTTACATATATGACTGCAGAGCAGAAAAGGGTAAGACGCAGGAGAAGGATGAAGAGGAACCTTAAGAGGACAGCCTATACGATCCTGACATCGCCCGTTAAGATGCGCAGGATGTCGCGTTCGGAATTCAGGGGAGTGACAAGGGCCTGCGAGTTGTGCGGGATCCTGTTGGTTATACTTCTTCTCGTGTGTATGATCCACGCAACGGCTTTTGTACGCACTATATGCATTATATGCGCTGTATTGTTCGCGGTTTCCATCGTCGTGATCCAACTGCAGATGTTTCAGGACGAACTTGAGGAACGCGGATTTAAAATACAGAGGAAGGCCTTCTAAGGGTGAGGGGATCCTTTTGAAGGTAACAAGGGAAATAATAGGATGGGAAGAAGCAGGTGTTAAGGGCACCTGCTTCTTCTGATTTATGATATAATAAAAATATCATGACAGAAAATAAAGACATACAGATATCAAAAAAAGCCGCCGAGCTCATATCCCTTGCTTCCGACACCATAATCGTCAATATGCGTTTTATGGACGTGGCCCTTAACCGCTTAAAGAGTGAAGAGAAAAAGGGCTTATTCGGTGCAGCCACGGACGGGGAACACTTCTTTTACGATGCCGGCTTTGTACTGAAGAGCTTTCTTGAGGATGACAACCTTCCCGTAAGGATGCTGCTTCACAGCCTTCTGCATCTTGTTTTCGACCATCCCTTTGATTATGATAAACTTAATACCGACGAGTGGGATATTGCGGTGGATATTGCCGTTGAGAACGTGATCCTGGAACTGTCCCTGCCCTCGCTTGCTCTTCATGATGATGCCGACAGGCAGTGGGTCATAAGGAACTTTACCAAGGAGGTCGGCTTCTTAAGCGCCGAGCGGCTTTACAAATACTTTCTGGTCAATCCCCTGGCGAAAAAGGATCGTATAAGGATCGGTAATCTCTTTGCAAGGGACCGGCATATCTACTGGGCTAAGTCACAGGACTTTGAGATATCAGAGGAAGCCTGGAAGAAGATAAGTCAGCGTCTTAAGACCGACCTTGGAACCTTTTCCAAGTCAGGCTCCCGCTCGGAGAGCCTTATAAAGAACCTTGAAGGAGCCACGGCACAGAAATACGATTACAAGAAGATGCTGGAGCGCTTTGCGGTTATGGGTGAGGAGCTTAAGATAAACGATGATGAATTTGATTACATTTATTACACCTACGGGCTTGAGCACTACGATAATATGCCCCTTATAGAACCCCTTGAATATAAGGATGAACGCAGGGTGCGTGATTTTGCCATAGTCATTGACACCTCTGCCTCCTGCATGGGCTCGACCGTCAGGGCATTCCTGAGAACTACCTATGATATACTCAAAAGTACGGAATCCTTCTCGGATAAGATAAACGTTCATATCATCCAGTGCGATAACGAGGTCAGGCAGGATGTTAAGATAGGGTCGGACAGGGATTTTGACGACTTTATAAAAAAG
>DPZM01000122.1 GCA_003535955.1 Lachnospiraceae bacterium
TCTCACGGGCGATGAGTGCCATAAAGATCAAGGACAATATCGTGTCATATAATGAGTTCAAGAGGCTTATAGGAACATACCGTTCCAAGTCAACGGAGTACATAGCATCGGCAATGGGACTTGATGAGGAGAGCGCGGTCTTACTTCCCCAATCCATAGTCCTGCTTGCCAAGATAGCAGATATGATGAATGCCTCCACCTTATGGGTTCCGGGAGTTTCCCTTTCAGACGGTATAGCTTATGAGTATGCCGAGAATAATAAGCTGCTCAGTGTTTCGCATGATTTTGAAGATGATATAATGGCCGCCGCCGAGGTCTTATGTAAGCGTTACGGCGGCAATATCGAAAGGAACAGGCTTGTTGAAAAGGTAGCATTATCGATATACGATGACACCAGGAAGATACATAAGATGGGTAAGAGAGAGAGGCTTCTCCTTCGGATCGCATCCATTCTGGCGGACTGTGGTAAGTATATAAGCCTGGAGGCCGCGGCGGAATGCGGATATGAGATCATAATGGCGACAGAGATGATCGGCCTGTCACATACAGAGCGGGAGATAATAGCAAATGTGGTAAGGTATAACAAGGTTGCCTTCATTTATTACAAGGACAGGTCGGCCAACACCCTGCTTGACAAGGATGCATATCTTATCGTTGCCAAGCTGACGGCCATATTCAGGGTAGCCGACGGAATATGCAGAAGTTATCGCGTAAAGCTTAAGGGGATCAAGACAAGTATCAAGGAGGGTGAATTCCTGATAACTATCGATTCGGATGAAGATTTTGATCTGGAAAAGGGCTTCTTCTACAGGAAGTCGGACCTTTTCGAAGAGGTATTTGCATTAAAGCCGGTCATCAGAAACAGGAAGATAATCAACGCACTTTAAGTAAAAACCAAAGTATTGATAAAGGGAAGGTATAAGGATGGTTAAAGAGAAGAAGGTAAAGGCAGACAGGACGGATAAAACGGTCAAGCAGGTAAAAGCTGAAAAGCAGGCAAAAACGGATAAGCCGGATTCACCAGATCTTGAGAACAGCGAATACTATTATAACAGAGAGCTGTCATGGCTGCTCTTTGATGAACGTGTGCTTGAGGAGTCAAGGGATAAGACCAATCCCCTTATGGAGAGGCTTAAGTTTTTAAGCATTACCGCTTCCAACCTGGATGAATTCTTTATGATAAGGGTTGCGTCTTTAAGGGATATGGTAAATGCCGGATATAACAAGCCCGATATTGCGGGAATGACACCTCTTAAACAGCTTGAGAAGATCAATGAAGCAACTCACAGGCTGGTTGACAAGCAGTACTCGACTCTTACAAGATCCCTTATTCCGCTTATGGAACAGGAGGGCATCCATCTGGTCCTCCAGCATGAGGACCTTGACAAGGCCCAGCAGGAATATGTTGATGACTATTTCATGAAGAATGTTTATCCTGTACTGACACCCATGGCTGTTGATTCTTCAAGGCCCTTCCCACTTATCAGGAACCGGTCATTAAATATTGGAGCTCTTGTTTCCAAGAAGAAAAAATCAGGCGGCAAGTCCAATAATGTGGAGAAGGAATTCGCAACGGTTCAGGTACCTTCTGGAATACCGCGTATCATAATGCTTCCGGGTGTAGGTGATAATGTCATTCTCCTTGAGGAGATCATAGAACGTAACATGGGTAAGCTCTTCTTAAATTATGATGTTCTGTGTGCCCATCCTTTCAGGATAATGAGGAATGCCGACCTTACGATCGAGGAAGATGAAGCGGCCGACCTCCTTAAGGAAATAGAGAAACAGCTTAAAAAGAGGCAGTGGGGTGAAGTCATAAGGCTTGAGGTATCCGATGATATTGACAAGAGACTTATGAAGATCCTCCTTAAGGAGCTTAACTGCAGAGAGGAAGCAGTGTATAAGATACAGGGGCCCTTAGACCTTACCTTCCTTATGAAGCTGTGCTCGATCGACGGGTATGATGAATTAAGGGATGAAAAGTTCACTCCCCAGCCGGTTCCGGAACTTGCACCGGATAAGGATATCTTCGAGGCAATAAGGAAAAAGGATATTCTTCTCCATCATCCTTACGAGACCTTCCAGCCTATAGTAGATTTTATAAGGCAGGCGGCAAGGGATCCCGATGTCCTTGCCATTAAGCAGACCCTATACAGGGTTTCAGGTCATTCGCCAATTATAACGGCACTTGCACAGGCGGCCGAGAACGGCAAGCAGGTCACGGTTCTTGTTGAGCTTAAGGCAAGGTTTGATGAGGAAAACAATATCATCTGGGCCCGCATGCTTGAGAAGGCTGGCTGCCATGTTATATACGGACTCGTAGGTCTTAAGACACACAGTAAGATAACACTTGTCGTAAGGCGTGAGGAAGAGGGCATAAGGCGATATGTCCACCTTGGGACCGGTAATTACAATGATTCGACGGCCAAGCTCTATACGGACATCGGACTTCTTACCTGCTCCGAGCCTGTGGGTGAAGATGCCACTGCAGTCTTCAACATGCTCTCGGGTTATTCCGAACCCCTTAACTGGAACAGGTTAAGCGTTGCGCCCCTATGGCTTAAGGACAGGTTCTTAAGCCTTATAAGGAGGGAGACAAGGAATGCCAGAGCAGGGAAGAATGCACGTATTATCGCCAAGATCAATTCTTTGTGTGATAAGGATATAATCATTGCCCTCTATGAGGCTTCAATGGCCGGAGTTAAGATCGATCTTATAATCCGTGGTATCTGCTGCCTTAAGACAGGGATTCCCGGTATAAGTGATAATATATCGGTTCGTTCCATTGTGGGGCGTTTCCTTGAACACAGCAGGATATTTTATTTTGAAAATTCCGGACTCCCGGAACTTTACTGCGGATCGGCCGACTGGATGCCGAGAAACCTTGAGCGGAGAGTTGAGATATTATTCCCTATAGAGGAAGAAGACCTTAAAGACAGGGTATATCATATACTTGATGTGATGCTCCGTGATACACTTAAAGCCCGCATCATGGATGAAGAGGGTGATTATGTCAAGATCGACAAGAGGGGCAAGGAACTTCTGTCCTGTCAGGCCGAATTTATAAGAGAGGCTGTGGAGAAGACGGAAGAGAACATTAAGAAGGTAAAGAACTTAAATAATAAAAGGGTCTTTACACCTGAAACAATGATAGATTAAAGTATAAACTTATTAATGATCTCACTGATGCCATCGTGGTCGTTGTCATGTTCCGTGATATAGTCCGCGATGGCTTTTACTTCGTTTGTGGCATTGGCCATTGCAACACCTGTGCCTGCCGCACTGATCATCGATATATCATTCTCCTCATCGCCGACAGCTATGGAATCGGATATGGGAATGTTAAAGTGGCTGCACATATAAGTCACTGCACCTCCCTTGGTGGATCTTGGATTTTCAAATTCAAGAAGCATGGGATTTGAAAAAACCGTAGTAAGCTTACCTTCACAATAGGGGGCCAGCCGGCTCCTGAAGCCATCGAGAACAGCGTGTGCCCCTCTCGATATGGCTACGACCTTGATGGGTTCATCCTTAAGATAGGTTGTGACATCGTCAACAACCACAGGAGGGACCATGATTCCATTGCAGTATAATTGAAGCTCGGGAGTATCCTTCTCGGAAACAACATTAACATCATCATATGTATGGGCATGAATACCGGCGGCCTTAGCTTCATCCAGTATGTGACGGACATATTCCATCTTTACCGGAAAGCGGACGAGGGCCTTATCTTCATTACAGTCGTAGATAAGACCGCCGTTGTAGCTGGCGATATAGTAGCCTTCGCCGGTCCACCCGTATCGTCTTGATATCTGTATTGCACTCTGCATCGGACGTCCTGTTGCTATTACAAACTTATGGCCCTGCCTTATCATCCTGTCAATTGCATCAAGATTTGCAGGGGTTATGCTTTTGCCTGAGTCAAGCAGGGTTCCGTCCAGATCGGTAAATAAAATCTTCCTGTTCATCAGTTATCGTCATCTTCCCTGTTCGCGGTATAAACTGTACGCTTCCTTGCCATCTCATCATTGGCGAGATACTCATCATAGGTTGTGATCTTATCGATCATTGAACCGTCGGGAAGGATCTCCATGATCCTGTTGGCGGTTGTTTCAACAAATTGATGGTCATGTGAAGAGAAGAGGATCACTCCCGGGAATTTAATAAGTCCGTTATTCAGGGCAGTTATGGATTCCATGTCAAGGTGGTTGGTGGGCTCGTCAAGAATAAGGATATTGGCACCCGATATCATCATCTTGGACAAAAGACACCTTACCTTCTCACCACCCGAAAGAATCCTAACCTTCTTAACACCGTCCTCGCCCGGGAAGAGCATCCTTCCAAGGAACCCCCTTACATAGGTCACATCCTTGACCGGAGAGTAGCCCATAAGCCAGTCGGTTATGGTTAAGTCATTATCAAATTCCTTAGTTGAATCCTTGGGGAAGTAAGCCTGGGATGTTGTAACTCCCCACTTGAATGTTCCCGCATCGGGTTCCATTTCACCCATGAGGATCTTAAAGAGGGTTGT
>DPZM01000050.1 GCA_003535955.1 Lachnospiraceae bacterium
GTGGAGGAGAAGGACGCACAGCCCAGAGCCAACGAGAGGGTGACAGCCTCCTTCAAGGAGAAGCTCAGGAATACGGTGAACGGATATGAGGATGTATCGGAGAAGTCCGAGTCCATCCGTCTGACCAATGCCAAGGCAGAGTATGCCATGCTTCCCGTATGGATGATGACTACGAGATACAACAATGAGACCTATACCTTTGGCATCAACGGCCAGACAGGCAAGATGGTGGGAGCGCTCCCGGTAGATAAGGGTCTGTGGAGGAAATATCTGCTCCTGGGCTCTCTGGTGGGCTTCATCCTGATGCAGCTGGTGCTGGCTCTGGTCGGAGGATTCTCCGGTATGGGAGAAGTGATAGCTCTGATACTGGCTTTTGTCATCGGTTTCATATATGTCTCTATACTGAAGGGTGCAATGAACACCATTGCGGCGCAGAGCGGGGCGATGAGCTACCTGAAGGATAATACGGTGAGTATGGGGGCTCACGTGGACAGATTCCTGTACACCAAAACAGACAAGCGGGAGAAGAGTAAAAGCTGATATCTGCAGGGACTTGCATAAAGAGGATTGATTTAGTATAATTTCAGCGTTGTGCGGATGGGTGAAGCCTCCGTGCAGCGCGATATAGGGGAATGATGCAATGGCTAGCCTGGCGGTCTCCAAAACCGCTCATGGGGGTTCGAATCCCTCTTCCCCTGTGCACATGAAAAAGGATGCCTGTAAGGCATCCTTTTTTGTGTGCATAAAGGGATTCGAACCGCTGCGACGGCGAAGCCGGTAAGAATGATCCAGTGGATCATTCTTAAGCAGCGCGGCCTGAAAGGCGGCGGAGCCGCCGGCGGGAATCCCTCTTCCCGGCTTTTTCTTAAGATTTCAGACATTAGCAGAGTTCACGAATTTCCACTGATGATCACTGAATGAAACCATAATCCACGAAAAAATGTTGGTAAAACTTCCTGTACTTTGGCAGTTTTTCATTTTCTTCAGATCCTCTCTTCGCTCACGCAAATTATTACCGATTTGCAATATTAATAAATATTTGTCAATAAATAAAATCCCACATATAATTATCAGAGAATTGTCTGTGGCATAATTCCAGTGCTCTCTCCTCGACA
Organism: Lachnospiraceae bacterium; assembly: GCA_003535955.1. GTDB lineage: Bacteria > Bacillota > Clostridia > Lachnospirales > Lachnospiraceae > UBA2868. Next base: position 1,116 of record DPZM01000050.1, read on the forward strand.
GCCTCTTTAGCGAGCGTATGTCAGGGACGGAACCGTTGAGAACATCGAAATGATGGGATCAACCTGAAAAAAGCCGAGCTTCTCGAGACCAAATCAGATGTGGAAGAGCTTGCCAAGGATTCAAAACGTATTCAGGATGAGATAGCCGATACCAACAACGCGATCTCAAAGAGCCAGCGGGAGCTGATCTGTCTTCCCCTTGAAGGAATGGATCCGGCAACCTATGACAACTATATCAAGATCCAAAATGACCTTGAAACCGTAACAAGGCTCTGGAGCGAGGCCAAAACAGACCGTGATACCGCCCAGTCATATATAAAGGCCTATGACGAGCTGCGGTAAAGAGCGGACAGACGGCATCGGTCAGCATAGGCAAAAAAGAATACAGCGGAAAGGTTGCTGATATCAGCCAGTATGCTGATGTCGACGGCTCAGGCAAGTCAAAGGCGGTTATTGAGATTTCGATTGCCACCGAAGAGCCGCTGATAATCGGCATGGAAGCCGATGTTATAATAGATCTCGATGAAACGGTAAACGCCCTGAGGATACTAAACGAATGTCTTTACACCGATGATAATGGAAGCTATCTGTTTGTCGTTGAAGAAGGAAACAGGGTTACAAGGCGATATGTTGAAACCGGAGTAAAGGATTCCGAATACACCAGTATCATAAGCGGCTTAAACGAAGGAGAAGTAGTGGTCTGTGATCTCGGAGCGGCAGATTACGAAAATCAGAAGATAAATCCTGTATCCGACAAAAAGGAATAGACTGGGATCACGATAAGGAGGAAACAAACATGTCAAAGGTGATCGACTCTTTTTTTGATACTGTAAAAGAAAAACCTGATGAGCCCGTTTTAAGCGACTGCGGTGCGGTCAGTCTCTCATACCGTGAGCTTGATATCCTGTCGGGACGGGTTTACAGGTATCTGAAGGAAAAAGGTATAGGACGGGAGGTTTTTGTGATGATCCTTCTGCCCAGAGGTGTCCTGCCCTTTGTGGTAATGCTCGGGGTGTGGAGAGCGGGTGCTGCCTTTGTGGCGGTCGAAGAAGGTTATCCGGCCGAACGCATAGCCTTCATAAAAAAAGACTGTGGCTGCAGACTGACGATAGATACCAATGAGTGGGAAAAGATCCTGAGAATGGAACCTCTGTCTGGATGTGAGCAGGTTTCTGAGCATGATGCCGCCTTTGCGGTATATACTTCCGGTTCCACCGGAAATCCCAAGGGAGTTCTTCATGAATACGGAAATCTGGATATCATCGCCGCGTCCGTAACCTTTGATGTGGTATCGTTCGGACTTATCGCTCCGACCAATTTTGTTGCCTCGGTCATAGGTTATCTCGCAATACTGTTTCAGGGTTGCAGCATGTTCGTCCTTCCGTATTCCGTGATCAAGAATCCCCCGGCCCTGATAGACTGTTATGTTAAAAACAACATACATACGGCATTCTGTGTTCCGAGCGTTTACAGGCTTTTTTCAAAGATACCGACGTTAAAGGTCATTGTCCTGTCCTCCGAACCCACCAGGGGGATCTGGTCTGAAGATCCAAAAGTGAGTATATATAACTTCTATGTTTCAAGCGAGACAGGGTTCATCGCTTCCAGAGCAAAGCTTGAGAAGCCGAATGAGAATGCGCCCATAGGTCATCCGAACACAGACCTGAAGATGGTTCTTCGGGATGAAGAGGGCAATGTCGTCCCGGACGGTGAAACCGGTGAGATCTGTGTTGAGAACCCCTATGTCCGCGGATATATCAATCTTCCCGAACAGAATGCAAGAGCCTTTATAAACGGTGAATACCGCACCGCAGACCTGGGGAAGATCAATGAAGACGGTGAGTTTGTAGTGGTAGGCCGCGCCGATGATATGGTAAAGATAAACGGCAACCGTGTGGAGCCCGGTGAGGTGGAAGATGCGGCACGCCGGCGGCTGGGTCTTTCGGAAGTGATGGCCAGGGGATTTACCGATGGAGAGGATGCCTTTATCTGTCTTTATTATACGGACGATATTGAGCTTGATGCTGGGAAGGCAAGGGAAGCCCTGATAAAGGTCCTTCCCTATTACATGATACCGGCTCATTTCATGCATATCGACAGCCTTCCGCGTACCGCAAACGGTAAGGTTTCCCGCAGGATGCTCCCCAAGCCCGAGATCGGTTCAAAAGAGGATACATACGCCGAGCCGAAGACCCCGGAGGAAAAGGCGTTGTGCGATGCAATGGCCAAGATCCTTTCCGTTTCGCGTGTGGGTGCAAGGGATGATTTCTATACCCTTGGCGGCAGTTCGATCCTTGCCATGGAACTCATAGGCAGTTGCGATCTTCCGGAGCTGAATGTCACCCAGATCTTCCGCGGACGCACTCCTGAAAAGATCGCGGCCCTGTACCTTGAAGAGCGTATGCCTGACATCGGCCTTTCGAGAAATGAGAGCATCAAAAGGGCAATGACCAGGTCTTATCCTCTGACATACGAACAGCTTTATATGTTCGATTATCAGTTGTATACTCCAAAATCCACAATGCTCAACATAGCAGGCATGCTCAGGTTTAATGAGAAGCTCGATGCCGAAAGGCTGAAGGCCTCCATAAATGCGATGATACAAAGCCATCCTGCGCTCATGACATCTCTTTCATATAATGAGGACGGTGAAGTGGTCCAGCACTATACCCCGGAGCAATTCTCTCCTGTGGAGATCGAGGAAATATCAGAGGATGAGATCGAGGAACTGGCAGATACTCTCGTTCATCCCTTTGAGGGTCTCATGGGAAAAACTCTTGTAAGGAACCGTCTGTTTCAGACAGAAGAGGCTCTTTACTGGTTTTACGAGATCCATCATATGTTTTTTGACGGTGCTTCGGGCAAGATCATGATAAAGGAGGTATGTGATCTTTATCTGGACAAAGAGTATCCCGCGCCGAAGGAACCGGACGGATATTATTTCATGCTCTATGAGCGTGAGCATCAAAAGCTCAGCGAACAGTACGCAAAGAGCCGTGAGTACTTTGAAAACCGCTACGGCGGTACAGATTGGAGTATACGGCTTGACTGCGAGATGGAAAGCCGGAAAAACGGCTATGGTGAACAGGAAATGCTGCTTGACCTGCCTGAGGATGAGTTTAAGGAACTGGAAGAAGTCTCAAACCTCGGGAAAAACGGGATATACATGATATCAGAGCTTCTCGCGATGGCTGCGATGAACGGAAAGAAGGATGTGATGACAGTCTGGGTCTACAAGGGAAGGGATTCCAGAAACCTGACTGATATCCTGGGACTGCTTTTCAGGGAGCTTCCCGTTGCGCTTTCTCTTTCCCCGGATATGACTCTGGGTGAGATCTATTCGGATGTTGCCGAGCAGATCAGCTCCGGCATCGCTCACTGCGATTATCCTTATATCGATAAAGGCTCTGCCGTAAAAACAAATGATCATTTCATCTTCATATATCAGGAAAACAACTGGAACTGTGCCAACGAGATGCCTCTTGACATGGAAGAAGTTGATATCGATTTTCCGGATATTGCTTCCGAGACCGCCATGGATGTGGAGATAATCGATACTGATGAAGGCACATTGCTGTTCCTGGAATACTCCGATGACAGGTATCGCGATGAGGATGTGAAGCAGTTCATGGATACCATGCTAAGTATTGACAGGGCGATGCTCAGCTTCAGAAAGCATCCGGAAGCAACACTGGGGGAACTGTTTAAGGAGGCGGGACTTCCTTTTCCGGGATGAAGCAATGCCCGTCATGCCGGGTGGTGCTGAGCGGAATCTGTGATTCTTACAGAGTATAGAAGAGTGAAAAAGAAATGTTGAATAAAAAAGAACTTGAAGAAGTATTGGACCTGTCAAAGGGACCGGAGCTGAAGTATGATGAGTCCCTTACCTGGCTGGACCTTTTTGAGGAACAGGTAAAAAAAGACCCGGGACACATGGCTGTAACAGATGAGTACGGAAGCCTTACCTATGAAGAGCTTGACCGCCTGTCTGATGAGCTGGCAGTATCTCTCATCGAAGATGAAAAAGTGAAGCCGGATGAATTTGTTGCGGTAAGACTTGACCGTGAAAAAGAGTTCTTTGTGGCCGTTACCGCCATTTTCAAGGCAGGTGCAGCATATCTTCCTATCGACCTGGGATCCCCGGCGGGGCGCATAGCCTACATGATCCATGACTCCGGGGCAAAGCTTACCCTCACAAAAAAAGATGTTCTTCGTCTATGTCTTGCGGGAAGGGGCAGATCACTTTCATCCTACCGGTGCAGGCCGGATGGCAGGGCATATATGATCTACACTTCCGGTTCTACCGGAGAACCGAAGGGAGTCGAGATACCACAGAGGGCCCTGACTAATTTCGTTCATGCCATCAGGCATCATTGGGGACTCGGAAAACACAGCCGCATCGCCCTCCATTCCAACTTTGCCTTCGATGCATCGGTCGAAGATATATTTCCTCCTCTGACCGCAGGCGGAACAGTTTTAATCGTTCCGGAAGGGATGAGAAAGGATATTTATGAGGTGCGTGATTTTATTAGGAAAAACGATATAAACGGGGGATGCTATTCAACCCTCTTCGGTCAGCTTCTCGGAATGGATGAGACTCCTCTTGATGTGGATTATTTTGTTTTGGGCGGCGAGGCCATGACCCAGGTTCCCAATGTCAGGGGAAAGATCTACAACACATACGGGCCTACTGAGTTCACGGTGGACTCGACCTATTATGAAATAGAGAAGGGGCACGGATACGGAAATATTCCGATCGGAAGACCGCTCTGCAACTGCTCGGCTTATATAGTAAATGAGAAGCTTGAGCTTGCGGCAAGGGGGGAGACAGGTGAGCTGTGTATGGCAGGACCCCAGCTTGCACTGGGGTATCATAACCGTCCGGAGCTTACAAAGGAAAAGTTTACGACTCTTGACCTGCAGAACGGAGAGGCGGTCCGGATCTATCGTACCGGGGATCTTGCACGCTGGAATTATGACGGACAGCTGGAGTATGCCGGCCGTATCGACACCCAGGTTAAGCTTCGTGGGTTCCGTGTCGAGCTGGGTGAGATAGAACGCTGTGCCTTGTTATTTGCCGGGATGAGCCAGGCTGCTGCAGAGGTGCGCAAGGATACGATTTGTCTTTATTATACTGTTTCAGCAGATGTGGACGAGGAGGAGTTGAAGACCTTCATGGCCGGAAAGCTTGCCGATTTCATGGTTCCGCAGATCTTCATAAGAATGGAGGAGATGCCTGAGACTGCAAACGGAAAGATCGACCGAAAAAAACTGCCTGAACCTGTTTATAGGTCGGCGGGGGAATATGTTGCGCCTTCAACAAAAGAAGAGTGCATCGTGGCGGAGGCTATGGCTGAGGTTCTTGGCACAGGGGAACCTGTCAGTGTGAATTATGATTTCTTTGAACTTGGAGGAGATTCCATCAAGGCGATCCGTATGGCATGCTTCCTTCGAGATAAAGGTTTCAGGGTTTCCGTTGCCGATGTAATGAAGGGACGCACGGCAGAAGGCATAGCGGCACTTTTAAGTCATGCCGGTGAGGAAACGGAGATTCAGGATGTTGATGATAAAGAGACTGTCTGGAGTGAGGAAACCATAAAGGCGGTCTGTGACAGGTTTGAAAAGCAGGGAGAAAAGGTGGAGCGGATATATCCTCTGACCCCCATGCAGGAAGGCATGCTCCTTGAACACGTTTCACATCCCGAAAGCTTTGGCTACCGTATAGCGGATATTTACGAATGTACCCGCCGTATTGATGAAGAGGAGCTGCGCAGGGCCGTGGATGCTCTGGCAAAAAGGCACGAGACGCTCCGCTCTGCGATACTGTACAGTGGCCAGATAGAACCCCGTCAGGCTGTGATCGACCGGATATTGCCGGTCACATATATTGACAGGACGGATGCTTCAGACATTTTTGAGGAGCTCATGAAGCTTCGTACCGGTATACTTGAAAATGCCTTTGATCTGGAAAACAAGCCTCTGACACAGTTTGTTTATGTCAGGTACGGCAAGCCTTCTGACTATCTCATCTTTGTTTCTCATCACATAATAACGGACGGCTGGAGCTTTGATGTTCTGCTAAAGGATCTTAATGCCCTGCTCCGGGGTGAAGAGATATCCGAAGGGATCCCGGGACTCTATGAAAGGGTCGTCCGAAAACAGCTTTCACTTGACCGGGATGCGGCCATAAACTATTTTACGGGAATGCTCGCAGGCTATGAAAACTATGCCGGGATCCCGATCTGGGGGGAGATTCCCGAAAAGGAACGTTCAAAGGATGACCAGTTCCGTTTTACATTATCTTCCTCTGATACAAAGAAACTTTCAGAGCTATGCCAAAGATCAGGTGCCACCCTGGCTGACGGCTTCAACCTTACCTGGGGTCTTGTTCTGAAAGTCCTTAACCGCATCGATGATGTGGTATTTACCACTATAGCCTCGGGACGTGACAGATCTGACATGGATTTAAGTGACAGCGTTGGTCTTTTCTTAAATCCTGTTCCGGTACGTGCAGACTTCAGCGGAGGAACCGAAAATGCACGGACAATGCTTAAAAAGCTCCGTGAGCAGGCAAACATGTCAAAGGCCTATGATTTCTGCCCGCTTGCTGACATTCAGGCCGCCATGGGAGGGGGGATAAGACTTCATGGATTTAACATCTCCTTTGAAAACTACATTGAGCCCGACACAGGAGAGGCAGTCCTGGTTCCGATGTATATCCATGAAGATCATGACGCCGACGGTGTGGGAGCGGATGCCATCGTGCAGCCGGACGGGAGCGTTTATATTATTTTGATATATGATCCTCTTGTTTATCATGAGGCGGAACTGAAACGTTTATCGCTCCTGTTTGGGAATGTAGTAAGATGGGTCACAAAAAACCCGACAATACCTCTTTCAAAGCTGGAGCCGACAGGCTGCGAAGAACTGCCTGAGCTGATGGCTCTTTCAAAGGGAGATGAGCTTGAGTCAGATGACGGGGCGGTATGGCTTGACGGCTTTCGGCATCGGGCTAAAAAGGCTCCTGACCAGCCGGCCGTCATAGATAATGAAGGTCAGTATACTTATGCAGAGCTTGACAGGGTATCTGACAGTGTGGCCGCATATCTTATTAATCGGGGCGTGAAGGAACGTGATTTTGTGGCTGTGCGTATGGGAAGAAAAAAAGAATTCTTTGCGGCAGTTATCGGCATCCACAAGGCGGGAGCCGCCTATGTGCCCATCGATCCCGAATATCCAAAGGACCGTGCAGAGTATATGATACGGGATTCAGGAGCAAAGCTTATCCTCACAGAGGAATATGTTAATAAGGCAGTTGCGGCATTGCCGGATCCCGAACCCGTAAACCGTGCATCTTTCCGGGATCCTGCCTATATGATCTATACCTCGGGCTCCACGGGACTGCCCAAGGGCGTTGTCATAGGACAGAGGGCGCTAAACAATTTCGTGCATTTCATAGCGCATGAGTGGAGGCTTGGCGTGGACAGCCGCATCGCACTTCATTCAAGCTTTTCCTTTGACGCAGCCGTAGAGGATATTTTTCCCGCACTGACAATCGGGGGGACTGTATTTGTTGTTCCGGAGGATGTCAGGAAAGATATATCGATGATGCGTGAATATATCACGCAAAACAGGATAAACGGCGGCTGCTATTCCACCCAGTTCGGACAGCTTCTCGCAATGGATCAGACTCCGCTTGATGTGGATTACTTCGTTTTGGGCGGTGAGGCAATGACGCAGGTCCCCAATGTCAGGGGCAGGATAATCAACACATACGGACCTACCGAATTCACGGTTGATGCGACATTTTACGAGGTTGAAAAGGGACGGGAATATAAGAATATACCCATCGGTAGACCGCTGTATAACTGCTCGGCCTACATTGTAAACGATAATCTTTCACTTGTACCGAGGGGAGTTGTGGGTGAGCTCTGCCTTTCGGGTCCCCAGATGGCTCTCGGCTACTGGAACCGTCCGGAGCTGACCGCTGAAAAATTTACAGTGTTACAGATCGGAAACGGTGAAACAGTAAAGGTCTACCGCACAGGCGACCTCGCAAGATGGAATGAGGAAGGCGTGCTTGAATATGCCGGACGCATAGATGATCAGGTGAAGCTTCGGGGCTTTCGGGTTGAGCCGGGCGAGGTGGAGCGTCGTGCCTTGCAGTTTGCAGGAGTGCACGAGGCGGCTGCCCTGGTGCGAAAGGAAACCCTGTGTCTATATTATACGGCAGAAGGTGAGGTTGATGAAAAAGCCCTCAGGGATTTCATGGCTTCAAGCCTGGCAGACTACATGGTTCCCGGAGTATTTGTCCGTATGGAGAAAATGCCTCTCACACCGGTCGGCAAGCTGGACCGCAGAGCACTTCCGGAACCGCACTTTGAGGCTGCCGTAAGAGATCACGTCCCTCCGGAAAATGAGATCGAAAAGAAACTCTGCAAGGCCTTTGCTGCCGTTTTGGAGATGGATCCCGATACTGTGGGAAGAGATGACGACTTTTTTGATCTGGGAGGTAATTCCATCCGTGGAATGCGACTGGTGCTTCTGGCGGATATCGAAGGGTTTACAACCACCGATCTTTTCAGGCTTCACACCCCGGGAAAGATAGCTCAGAAGCTTTTATCCGGTCAGAGCAGCTTCTCGTTTGAAGAGGAAGAACACGCAAGAAAACTCTCTGTTCCCGCTACCGTCGGTCAGATCAGCATGATAGATTATCAGTTCATACATATCAATTCCGTAATGTATAATATCTCCGGACTGTACCGTTTTCCGGCAGACATTGATGTGGACAGGCTCAAAGAAGCGATAAAAACAGCTTTTGGAAATCACCCTGCCCTGCAGACAGAGCTCGAATTTGATAATGACGGAAATGTGGTCCAGCGCTATTGTCCCGAACTGTTAAGTGAGGTCAGCGTTATTGACGTACCTGCCGACCGGAAGGATGAAACATTAAAGAAATTTGTGCGTCCTTTCAGACTGTTTAAGGATTCGCTGGTGCGTGTTGGTCTGTACCGCTTTGAAGACTGTATCAGGCTTTTTATCGATATGCATCATGTCATTTCAGACGGTTTTTCCTTGCAGGTCCTGCTCAACGATATCGCACAGGCATATGAGGGCAGCCCCCTTTTACAGGATTATTATTATACCTGGCTTTTGAATGAAAAGAAGGCATCGGAAACCGAAGAGTATGCGAAGGCGGAACGGTATTTCAGAAAAAAGATTGGTGATCATGACTGGTGCAGCGTACCCACACCGGATTTTGATTCTATCGAATCGGATCTGGCAGAGGAAACGGCTGAAATGGGACTGACGATGGAAGATATGTCTGCTGCCGAAGCACGTCTCAAAGCCTCAGGTAATGTACTGTGCATAACGGCCGGGATACTTGCACTTCAGGAATACTGCAGCCGGTCTGATATCCTGGTAACGTGGATAGACAGCAACAGAACGGACATACGGTATGAAAATACCGTGGGCATGTTCTTCAGGAGCCTTCCCGTGGCCGTTCATACCGAGCAGTTTGCGTCTCTTGATGCACTCATAAGGGAGGTCAGTGAGCAGGTGGCCGCAGGCTTTGAAAACAGCATCTGCAATTATATGGAGACTCTTCCCAGCAGGAAGAATTTTGATGATGACATGGAGATCAATTACCTTGCAGGTCTGGGTGAAGATGATCAGCTTAAGTCTATTGGTGCTGTTTCGGAGGAAGTGCCCTATGACAGCGAGAATATTTCTGCCGGAGAGCGGGTGGGCGTATATATCAATGAAAATGACGGAAACCTCTTTACCGAGATCGCCTATCAGAAAAAGGCATACGCGGACGGCAGCATGGCGCGGTTTCTGGCTCTCTTCAGGAAGTATCTGAGATATATATTAACAGAGGAATAGGAACCTGATGAAAAAAATCGAACTTTCGGATCATTTTACCTGCACAAAGCTTTTATTGTACTCCCTTCCCGCAATCGGAGAGATGATCGCCATCTCCTCCTTTGAGTTTGTGGACGGACTGTTTCTGACAAATTATCTGGGCGTGACGGCCTTTGTGGCGATCGACCTGATCATACCGCCGTTTTTGATCCTCTTTGCCCTGGGATATATGTTCGGCGCCGGGGCAAATGCCCTGGTGTCCCAGTATCAGGGAAAGGGAGACACCAAAACCGCCAGGGAGATCTTTTCTCTTTCAACAGCTGCCATGATGATCGTGGGAATACTGGTCGCCCTGATAGGTATATGGCAGATGCCGGATCTTTCGATGATGGTCGGTGCAGAGGGAGAGAAGGCAGTGATCAGCAATACCTACGGAATGATATTAATGGCGGGACTGCCGGCTTTTATTATCAATGCAGCTTTTCAGTCGCTTTGGATCACGGCGGAAAAGGCAGTGCTGGGTCTCATTTTTTCCATCTTAAACGGGGTTTTAAATGTCGCTTTGGACTGGCTTTTCATGGGACCGTTTCATATGGGGACTGCAGGAGCGGCATTGGCGACGGTTCTGTCGGCTGTCATACCGGCTGTGATCACGCTCCTATACTTCCTTTTGCCCAATCCCTCCACACTTCGTTTTGTACGCTTCCCGTTAAAGAGACTGAGGGAGCTTCCCGGGATCTGTTTCAACGGTGCATCTGAAATGATAAGTGAGCTTGCCGTAAATCTGACCATGCTCATAGCCTATAAACAGGTGCTCAGGACCATAGGAGATGCGGGTGTTGCGGCCATGGGGGCGTACAACACCATAATCGAGGTCTTCATAGGCGTATTCTACGGTGTTTCCACGACCGTTGTCACGATATCAGGGTATAAGTACGGGAAAAAGACGGATGATGAGCTTACAAGTCTTGTGCGTACAAACAACATTTTAATGGCTGTCTGCGGCTCCCTGATGTTTCTGACTTTAGTGGTGTTTTCAAGGCCCCTGGCTCTGGCTTTTTTCAATGATGATCCGGCAGTATGCGATCTGACTGTGCATGTACTCCGTATCATGGCCTTTTCGTGTTTCTTTTACGGATTTGAATTTGTTACGGGTTCCACCTTTACGGGAATGGGCGACGGATTGAGCTCAATGATCATTGCCGCATTCGGATCCTTCATCGCACCAGTTGCAATGATATTTGCCATGCCGGCACTTTTCGGAGCTGAAGGATTGTACTGGGCCATGCCTGTCGCATTATTTTTGACTGCGGTACTGTGTGTGATATTCCTGAAAAAGAGATATCCGGTATTACTGAAAAACACTGACAGAGATGATGCTCTGGAGGAATAAGGAAGCAGGGGAAAGGAGTTTTTATTATGCTTGAGGTAAGAAATGTAAAAAGATCCATGCCGGATTACGATAAGGTTGTTGATCTTTTTAATGAGGCGTTTCCCGACTACGAGTTGTATCCGATATAGGTGATGAGACTGATGGCACTTAGAAAGGGTGTTGATTTTCTGGCATTTTACGACGGCGACGAGTTTATAGGGATCAACTACGGTGCCTGTACGGACAGGCTTTACTTCGGTCTGTATATTGCTATCGTAAAAGATAAGAGATCCGGGGGCTACGGATCTCAGATAATCGATATGATGAGAAAGAGATATAGCGGTAAGGAATATGCTTTCAATATCGAGGTGATCGATGAGAAGGCGGATAATTACGAGCAGCGCAAAAAAAGACTTAAGCTTTATGAAAGGATCGGTTTTCACCTTACGGATTATGTGATAATCGATGCCGGAGAGCCGTACAGTATCATGACTGACAGAGAAACCCTGGATGTCGCGGAGTACAAAAAAGCCGTTTCAAAGTTGTCATTCGGTCTTGTAAGACCAAAGATCCAAAAAAGGTAAACAGTTATACATCGAATAAGAAATAATCAGTACGTATTAAATATTCTGATCAGCTCTTCCTGAGAAGTTGTCTTGTTCATGAGTGCAAGCCTTGGCATTACAGTTCTTCCATCATTAGAAAGTCTTTTAACTTGTAGTGATATACAGTACTCGTGGAGTAGTCAATATCATCGTTAGTTATCAGTATCTTCTTTACGGTGTTATCAATATAGGTGAATGCCGCGAATTCTCTGTTATATGCTTTTTCTTCAGCAACACTATAGGCCACTTGAATCAGGAAAATCTTTCCGCCTTTTTCCGCACGAAAATCAATTTCCTTACCTTTGTTATCATAGGCAGTCACCTCATAACCCATGAATAATAATTCATTTAGAACAATGTTTTCTAAGTTGTGAGTGAGATCGAATCTTGTTCCCATTACCCTGATACTGTTCATGGAAACATCCTCGTCATAAAGCTTATAGTAATAATTCAACTTTGACTTAGCCTTGGGTGAGTAAAGAGATACATCCGTTATAACATATGCTTCTTTCAGATACTCCAGATACTTTATGACGGTTGGAACGGATATGGAAACATTCTTGCCCTTCATGTAATCCGCAATGGACTTTGAACTGAAGACCCTGGCATTGGATAACAGAATATAATCCACGATCCTCTCAAACACTTCCTTCTTACGAATTTTGTATCGGTTCTCCAAATCGTTATAAACGATCGTGTCATTAAGATCGCTGAGATAACGCTTCTTAGCATCTGTATCATCATGTGCAAGTGATGCGGGGAACCCGCCCCATATGAGATAATCTGTGATACTGTATGAT
>DPZM01000052.1:0-617 GCA_003535955.1 Lachnospiraceae bacterium
CGTGACTTCTTCTCGCAGATCTCGCCCTGCCCGCCCTCATATATACATTTGTAGCTGTCCATATGTCACCTCCGCCCACCATTATAACATATGAAACAGGGGGACGGTTCCTCGTTTCATTTTTGAGAAAAGTTAAGGCAATGTAAGTTTTAAATAAAAATGAACCGAGGAACCGTCCCCCTGTTTCATTTCAGGGCGGCTTTGATGAATCCGCAAAAAAGCGGGTGCGGAACATCCGGGCGTGACTTGAATTCCGGGTGGGCCTGGGTTGCAATGAAATAAGGGTGATCCTTAAGTTCTATCATCTCGACTATGCGGCCGTCGGGAGAAATACCCGACAAAGTCATGCCATGGGCTCTAAGCTCCTCACGGTAATCGTTGTTCACCTCGTACCTGTGGCGGTGGCGCTCGTAGATAGTGATGCTGTTTTTATCCGAAGTGTTTTCCTGCCTGTCTGTAACGGCATCTGCTTCTCTGAATCCTGCTTCCTGACAAGCGTTACGGCCCTCAGTTGAATCGTTTACATAACATGACGAACTGCCCATCGTTTTATCATCCTGTCCGGTATACAGCTCATACGCCTTACAGCCTTCCTGTATCACACACGGATAGGCTCC
>DPZM01000052.1:726-7295 GCA_003535955.1 Lachnospiraceae bacterium
ATGGTCCGTATCAGGATCGAATTCAACACTTCCTGCATCACAATACCCCAGGACATTTCTTGAAAACTCTATTATGGCAAGCTGCATCCCCAGACATATGCCGAGGAATGGAACAGCATGTGTTCTTGCGTAATTGACAGCCAGGAGCTTGCCGTCTATACCGCGTGTTCCGAAACCTCCGGGAACAAGGATCCCGTCAAGGCCTGCCAGATATTCATCAAGGTTTGCGGGAGTAAGCTCTTCCGAGTCTATCCACTTTATGTTAACCTCGGCCTTATTGGCGATACCGCCGTGCTTAAGGGCTTCGGCAACGCTTAAATAGGCATCGTGAAGGGATACGTATTTACCGACAAGTCCTATCGTTACTGTTCTTTCGGGATTGTGGAAGTCCTCAACCATCTGCCGCCAGGCCGTAAGATCAGGGTCAGGACAGTCAAGCTTTAAGCATTCGCAGACAGCCTGGGCTAAATGCTCTTCCTCAAGCATCAATGGAACTTCATATAAAGACCTTGCATCAAGATTCTGTAACACATGCTCTTTTTTGACATTGCAGAAGAGGGCGATCTTCTCCCTCATTGAATCATCGATCGGGTAGTCCGACCGGCACACCAGGATATCCGGCCATATTCCCATGGACTGAAGGGTCTTGACGCTCATCTGGGTGGGCTTGGTCTTCATCTCGCCCGATGCCTTAAGGTAGGGTATAAGAGTCACCTGTATTATTATCGCATTGTCCCGTCCCACATCTGTCTGGAACTGACGTATGGCCTCTAAGAAGGGCTGACTTTCTATATCCCCGACGGTTCCGCCTATCTCGATTATTGAGATCGTGGTCCCGGCGGATGACCCGGCCTCCTCCTTATATATCCGGCTCTTGATCTCATTGGTGATATGGGGGATGACCTGGACCGTGCCCCCGCCGTAATCCCCGTGGCGCTCCTTGTTGAGGACTGTCCAGTAGATCTTGCCGGTGGTGACGTTACTGTTCTTATCAAGGCTCTCGTTTATGAACCGCTCGTAGTGGCCAAGATCGAGGTCTGTCTCAGTGCCGTCATCGGTCACGAACACTTCCCCGTGCTGGATGGGGTTCATGGTCCCCGGATCCATGTTTATGTAAGGATCGAACTTCTGCATGGTCACATGATACCCCCGGGCCTTCAGAAGCCGCCCCAGCGAGGCTGCCGTGATCCCCTTGCCAAGCCCTGATACAACACCACCTGTTACGAATACATATTTAACCATTTTTCCCTCCGCAGGGTTTATAATATAAAGAAGAGGCCACTTCGGATATGTCCGAAGCGACCTCGCTCACATGAGTTTATTATATCTGTATAAATCGGGAAGTCAAGTGCCTTTCATATATACTTGCCTATTTTCCGGCCTTTTTTACAACAACTTTGCATTTTGCTGTAACGGGCACGGCCTTTCCCTTCTTCATAACGGTGGCCGTGGAAGTTGCGGTAATTGTTGCCTTGCCCGGCTTTATCGCTGTGATCCTGCCGTTTGCATCAACACTTACGACATCTGTACCCGAAGTGACTTCCCAGGTTACTCCGGTTCCGCCATCCGGATTCACCGGATTGAAAACAGGTGCATTATCATAAGTATCACCTTCCAACATAGTGACGGAGCTCTTTTTAAGCTTCATATTCTTCAAGGGATTTGAATTTACTATGCTGATCTTGCATGTAAGTGTTTTTTCAAACCCGTTGAATGCAAGAACGGTGGCCCTTACGGGAATGTTCTTCATGACCCCGGTTCCCGCGGCAGGAGTTATTACACCATTATCATCGATGTCCAGATGATCCGCATACTTTTCATCAACTTCATATAGTACCCGGGGTGCTTCATTATAGTTGATACCGGTAGGAGCATCCGGTGTGGCTGACCTTATGTCGACCGAGAGCTTAAGGGGAACAGCATTTTCGGAAAGACTTACCGTCTTGGAGCCCGCATTCAGTTTGATGCTTTTTATCGGAACATAGATATCTACATATGCTGATGCGGTTTTTGAAGGATTCGCTTCATTATAAGCCTCGACCTTGACCGTACCCTCCTTTATAGCGGTCAGCACTCCCTTTGAATTTATGGTGGCTTCACCGACAAGGTTTCTTACTGTCCAGTTTATCTTGGCCCCGTTTGGTTTCCTGCCGTTCCATGTAACTGTCATGGGAAGCTTTTTCCCTGTCTTCACCACGTTGGATCCGTCGGTACTGCCTTTACCGGCGATCGTAAAATCACTTCCCGGAGTTACAACCAGTGTACATTCGGCCTTTACCGAGGGATCGCTCGGTGAGCACACGGTGATAATGTAGCTTCCGGCTTTATTACCCGTCACTTTTACCGATTTTTCATCCTCCGATACCTCCAATACGATATCATCCTCATTTACGGGAGAAGCCGACCATTTAAGTATGATGCCGTCCGCACCGGCAGGGTCAGTCATTGCCGTCAGGGTGGCGGATGCCCCTTCACTTAAGTAAGCCTTCTTCTTGTTGAGTGTGACTTTATTAATGCTTAAGCCGGGTCCTGCTTCAACATTTACATTACACAGGACGGACCTGCCGCTTACGGAAGCGATGATGCTTGCGTCACCGGCTGATACTGCGGTTACCAGACCTTCGGCCGTGACCGTCACAACAGAATCATTGCTGCTTTTCCATTCGTTGACAGTTTCTTCTTCTCCGGAGCTGTTTAGTACAACTGCTGTAAATGAATCGCCGGTTTTCATGCTCCGGGGATTACATGCTCTGTGATCACTTCCGTCCTTTTCGTAGATCGTATGAGCATCACGTATGATCGCAAATGCTGTGTTTACTACCGGATCATCATACTTCGCGTAAGCATCGATCCCTTCACTGAATACGGCGGTTAACTTGTGCTCACCCGCACCAAGTGTGTCAAGATAGGCAGGTTCAAGCCTTATTGTCATAAGCTCATCTGTTGACTCTGCTGTATAGTCAGTCCCTGCTTCCGGGTTTTTTACCGATCCATCATCGATTATGATATCCTTTAAATGGCTTGCGGGATGTACATCAGCCGTTTTGGCATCAAAGGAGAAGGAAAGACCTTCTGAAGATCCCGATCTGTATTCATATTTTTCATCTTCGGGATCCGAAGCAAACCCGTTGCCTGTATAGAATTTCTTATAATAGGCATCAAAGTCATCTTTTGCGGCCAGGTTTTTCGGATGATCGTTATTAAGTCCCGGATCATGATCGGTAACACCGATACCTATGACACCGCCAATTTGTTTCTTGTAATCCTTACTGATCTCGTTGGACCAGTTATGATACCAGTAAAAATCCACGCCATGCTTCGACTGACTGCTGTTATCCTCGCTCGCATCGAACTTGAGCATGGGGGTGGACAGGGAATCGGGCCATACGCCGCCATCTGTAAAACGCATGATATGACTGGGACTGGCCGGATCGACCATAAATCTCCAGCTTTTATTATTGCTTCCGTCGGGAGGGGTCATGCCGCCTTCCGTCGGACTGAAGAAAATATCCCAAAGGGATGAGTCGGAACCGTAATCCTCCTGTATCTTTTTAAACCATTCGACAGTAGGACACAGGCAGGTGCCTCCGCCATAAGCATCATCAATATTATAGCTTATGAAGGTCCGCCAGTGTTCAAGCCTGGGCCTGAAGCTGAAGTTGCCCTTCTGCACGCTGCCGGTGCTTATGACACCGTCAAGCTTCCAGTAATCGCTGTAGCGACTTGTGCCATATTTGGTATTGTCCACAGGGATCTCCTGATTTTTGGCCCTTGTGTACAGCATTACCTTATCGCAATTCTTATACCAGTAAACCCTTACGGCATCGCTGTGTTTAACAACGGCCGTCTTGTTATACAGATCCCGAACATCTATAATCTGTGCCTTAAGCTGTGCAAGCCTGGCATCAAGAGTGTGGTGAGCCTCACCCGCAGCCTCCCTTGCATCTATTCGTGCCTTAAGCGACATGGCATCAAGGTTGGAGGCTATAACATAATTGCTGTATACCGAATTCCTGAAGGTCATGAGGTCATCATAAGCCTGATGTTCCCAGTGATAATTATATTTGCAGTTCATTTCGTACATGCCGAAAATATTGTCGGTAGTGGATTTACCCCCATAGCTTACGGGAACTTCCATGATATGGGTTCCGATATCATAGGCAAGCTTGTCAAAATCACATATGGAGTCAGACGGGGTCGCTCCTTCCGTTTCTTTGGGAATTGAGTATTTCAGGATGTTTTCCAGGTCCTTCATTACGGCTGCTTTTTCCTCGTCAGTAAGCTGCTTGCCCTTATTATCCTCATCCAGATTATGTATTGAGGTGTAATGGGTCATCACTACGCCTGCGCTGTCAAGGTACAGGTTTTCCCGCAGGATTTCCATGAATTGGACAGTCATTATCTCCGTATCGATGTTGCTTAACTGCTGCTTCATTTTCTCCTGATTCTTTAATATCTCATCAAGCTGTTCCATAATATGCTTGCTTGGATCTTCCTGCTTCACCCCGAGCGCGATGGGGAGTATGTCGCCTACCACAAAGCCTGCCATAGCCCAGGGATTTTCCAGAGCTTCAAGCCCCTTGCCGACAAGTTCAAGACTGCCCTGAACTTCTTCGGGAGTAAATTCCGTGGCGTTTGTCTTGGCTTCATATGAATCGACGGTGATCGTTTCGTCGATCAACAGGTCTTCGGCGGCAGCTGCATGTAAAGTGGGGCTTAATGCCATCGATCCTGAGAGAGTCAGGGCCAGGATAGTTTTAATAATACGGTGTTTTTTCATTTCCATGATCCTCCGTTCAGCCATAAAAAGTCAGATAAAAAACCTTTACATACCAAGCGTACCATAACTCGTGGTGACTCCACAATATTTTTTTGATTTTTCATCACTCAGGATAAATTCCGTTGAAGCAGGCCCTGCATACGGGCAGGTCGCCCACCATGTCGCGCAGGTCCTCTATATCCATGTATTCAAGCGAATCGGCCCCGATCATCTTACAGATCTCCTCCTTCGAAAACGAATCGGCTATAAGCTGGTCGCCCGACGGGATGTCTGTCCCATAGTAACAGGGATAGAGGAAGGGTGGTGACGAGATCCGCACATGGACCGCCGTGGCGCCTGCGTCCTTGAGCATCTCAATGAGCTTCCTTATGGTGGTGCCCCTTACTATGGAATCATCAATAAGGACTATCCGCTTGCCCCTGACCACGGACCCTAAGATGCTCAGCTTCTGGGAAACCGCGATCTCACGCTCCTCCTGGGTGGGCTTAATGAAGGTCCTTCCTATATAACTGTTTTTATGGAAAATCAATGAAAAGGGGATCCCGGACTCCTGCGAGTAACCTACTGCTGCAGTGATCCCTGATTCAGGAACGCCTGTTACCATATCTGCATCGGCAGGAAACCTGCGGGCTAAGGACCTTCCTCCACGGATCCTTGCGTCATACACATCAATCCCGTCTATCCTGGAATCAAGCCTCGCAAAGTAGATATATTCGAAAATGCAGTGGGCCTGAAGGGGCCCGGCAAGCGACATATCGGATGTTATTGAATATTCTGTGATGGTGATTATCTCCCCGGGGGCTATATCCCTTACATATTTTGCACCGACTGCCGTAAGGGCAGCGCTTTCTGAGGCCAGTATGTAGCCGTTCTCAAGCTTTCCTAAGCACATGGGCTTAAGGCCAAGGGGGTCCCTTATCCCGACGAGCTTCTTCGGGCTCATGACTATGACCGCATATCCGCCCTTTAATTCGCCCGCAACATTCATTACAGCTTCCTCAATGGATCCTGTCTTCATGCGTTCCCTGACGATCCTTGTCGCAAGGACTTCAGAATCAGACGTTCCCCGGAAGGCGGCCCCGTCAATTTCGAGCCGGTTCCTTATGGAGGAAGCGTTTCTTATATTTCCGTTGTGTACGAGGGCAAGCGTGCCCTTTAAATACTTAAGATGGAAGGGCTGGGCGTTGTGGATGTTGCTGGCTCCGGTGGTCGAATACCTTACGTGTCCTATGCCGATATTGCCGGTCAGCCCTTCAAGGATGTCCTCGTGGAAGACCTCGTTCACAAGACCCATTCCCTTGTGGGTACCGATGTTTCCCTTCTCGCCGTAGGTATTGCAGACAGCGATCCCGGCGGATTCCTGTCCCCTGTGCTGGAGGGCGTTGAGGCCGTAGTAGATGGTCCTTGCCACATTTACATGTTTTTTTATAAGAATACCGAAAACACCGCATTCCTCATGCGGCTTGTCTGAGTGAAACATATTATCCCCTTGTTACGTAGCGCCATCTCATAAGCTTCGCCTAATTAGCGCTACTCCTTGTTAACGCACAAAAAAGAGGCCACTTCGGAAACATCCGAAGCGACCTCGCTCACAGAGAATATTATATCCGTATTATTTAAGAAGTCAAGAGGAGACAGAGAACCGTCCCCTGTCTCCCAGAGGAAAATCTTTTGATAATCAAGAAAACGAAGGCCGTAAAGATTGACTTTCACTATAAACAGCGATAAAATAATATCAGAACTATAAACGACGATAAATATGATTGATATCTATAAACAGCAATAAAGG
>DPZM01000223.1:0-2956 GCA_003535955.1 Lachnospiraceae bacterium
ACAGATCAAATTCATTCCTTTCGGGAAATGGCGGGAATATTCTCGGAAGCATATCTGCCTGGATCTGCGTGGCAACATTAAGCTCCGCGCTTATACGCTCCTTCTCGGCAGTGATCTTGGTAATGTTTGCAACATAATCAAGAATCTTCAGCTGCATGATCCGGGTCTCATTATACAGAGTCTCGATCTCATCCCCGCTATGGATATCCATTGAAATGACACTTTCTTTGGAATAACCTTCTTCTTCATCAGAAAAGGCCTTGGCGCCTTCCGTCAGCTGCTCGATGGGTTTTACAGCATATTTCCTTACAAGCATGATCCCTATGATTACGGTAAGAACGGTAATGACAAAACTGAAATTGATCATGCGGTAACGGAAATGATTTCTGTCAGCCATTACCTGATTCATGTCTATATCAACACCCACAGTGCTGACAGCATTTCCTGCGGAATCATATATGGGTTCGTAGGCAGAGCACACCCACTCACCACCCATATTGGATACATCAGGATCAATATGTACATTGGTGGTATACATGGAAAACTCCTCTGCGTTTGGTCCCACAAGTCCGAGATATTCTATTCCCTCAGGGGCAGAAACCAGATAAACACTGACAGATCCCTCAATTGAGTGAATATAGATATACTTAACATCCATATCCTTGCGAATCTGTTCCAATGAATTATAAAGCGTTTCAAACTGTTCCCGGACACCCTTTTTCTCAATATAATCCCAAACAGGCTCCCAATTACCGGTCTCCTCCGCTTCCTTTCGCAGCTCTTTGAACTCATCTTCCTCTACAAGAAGCCGCAGCCTCGCAACGAGATCACCGTCTACGGAATCCGCGACTGTAAGTGAAAGTTTTGAGGCGATCTCTTTATAATACTCATCCACCTTTGTTCCATGCTCTAACGTGCTGGTAAAAAACAGCGCGGCAGCAAGGATGAGCATAGAACACAAAACCATACCGCTAAGCTTAATTCCGAGACTCATCTTTTTCATACCTTCATCTCCCTTTTTTCTTTCTTATTTTTAATTCCATCCATTAACGATCCTGCAACCAGAAATACCAGACCTGAGATAACAAGTGAAGCAGCCACAACGCTTAAGCCCGGACCGACTCCTACAAGAATTACATAGGAGAATACAAAAGGTCCTATGGCCTGCGCAACATTGACAACCAGATTATAGACTCCCAGTGCAGGACCGACTCCGAATTTTTCCACTGCTTTAAGGTCCGTATAATATCCGGACTGAAGCGGAAGTCCAAAGCTGTCGGATATACCGAGAAGAGCCAGCGCTATAAACAGTGCCGGTATATTCTGCAGGTACACTACAATTACAAAGGCGACCGCATAAATCAGGGAGGCTGTTACCACTCCGACAGTTTTTCTTTTTTCCTTCGAGAAGAAGTTGGTCAACACCCCGCCGAATGCCATAACAAAAATTCCGTTTACCAGATATGAATAACCGATATAAGTCTCGGATAATCCATACTCACTTCCTACTATAGGATACAGATAGTTCAGGAAATAGTAGCATATGGTAGTAGGTGTTACGATGAGGAGCAGGACCGCAATTACACGAATGTTAAGACAGAACCGGATAGTCTCCCGAAAACCTCCTGATGTTTCTCCTTCTTCCTCTCCTTTTCCGGGATGGCTTAGATACTTTGATGTAATAAAAAACATCGAGACGGAAAGAATTGTGGAAACCACAAATACCATCCGGTAGTTCATCCAGTTTACAAGGAAACCTCCGAACACTACTCCGCAGTTGATGCCGTTAAGTTCAGCTATATTGTACTGCGAAAACCCAAGATCCTTCTGTTCATCAGGAAGGTCGGTGATCCTCATATTGACCACCAGAAGGATAACACCCCAGCCTACGCCCTGAACCGCATTCCCAAGGATCAGCATCCAGATATTCGGAATGATCTTAAGGGCAAAGCCTGCGATAAACATCAGAGAAAATATCAGCATTGAGCGCTTTTCGCCCATCTTCTTTACTATCGCAACTCCGACCACCGAGAAAACAGCTCCGGTAATAACTTCCGCGGAAAGCGGAAGCGCAGCCATGATCTCGGGAGCAAATGACAGCCCCGAATCATTTTCAGCCACGTTCATGGCATACAGGGGCAAAAAAGCCGTTGGCAGGTTGGTGAGGAAAAATACCAGAAAGGAAACCATTCTCAGAACCTCCGGAGGAATTTCCTTCACATTGCCTGCGCCAAATGTTTTTTCCTTTTTATCGTACTCGGTAGTGCCTTTTACGAAATAGATTCCTTCCACTACCATAAGCATGACAACAACCGTGACAGCAAAGGTGTTGATGAGCGCATCCCAGACTAAATGCTTAAGCTCCCGGTTAAAACTTGCAACATCAGTACCCACCTCGATGATACCTATGGCTACGCCGTTTTCATCGAATATAGGATCATAAGTGAAAAGATACTCACCCTCAGCCGTGCTGCTCTGGTAGGTGATACCCTCCCCTGTTGTCAATACCATCTCTTCATTTGATCCCTCATACTCCCAGTCATAGGGATAAATCGCTCCGGTATTATCCTCAAGGCCGTAGCTTAAAACAATTTCTCCGTCAAGGTATTTGTACATCGAACAGTAGAGATCTTTCATAGAGTCCGACTCATTAAAAAATACACTTGTGACGACTTTACGTACAGACAGATATTCCGGCCCCATGAAATCCTCCGCCCTGTCGAGGCTTTGGAATTCTTCCTTTGGCAGCTGGTTGCGAACTGTCGCCGATGCAAGCTCTGCCCTTGAAAAGAAAGCATCTGTCATCCTTGTCCGAAATTCGGGGATCACCACGGCAAGAATTAAGACGGACAGCAGCATCGCTCCGGAAATAGCTCCCACAATCATCTTCATATAGGCATTGCCATTCTTTATGATGAACATCGCAGCCAAAAGCAGGTAATTCAAAAGAAGCAGA
>DPZM01000223.1:3066-9551 GCA_003535955.1 Lachnospiraceae bacterium
CCTTTTTTACAGGAATCAAAATATTCGAACCGTGAATCTCCCAGATAATGACGGACGGTGTAATCAGAGGATGTTGTAAGAGAATTTACCGCGCTGATGTTATAGACGATCTCACGATCATAAAAGTCCAGATCCTCCGTGATATCGGAAATCGTACCGGTATTCGTATCTATGGAGAGTATACACCTTTGGCCAATGTCCGATACGTAGAGTTTACCGTCAAAAAAACTGATATCCCAGGGAATTGTCTGTTCCTTCCGATCCCTCGAAGAATAAAGCACCTCTTCTTCTTCGCTGCCCCCATATCTTAAGATACGTCCGTCATAAGTACACAGGTAAACCACATCCGTTTCATCATCATATACAGCGCGGTGCAACATAGTACCGGCGTTTTCAAATGAAAAACTGCGCTCTCCCGTTCCCGGAGTTATCAGGCGGATTTCTTCTGGGGTCTTGTAGATATAAGAAATTCCGTCCTTTGTCGGTGACAGACCCACTATGTGAGGCTGCAGCGTCCTTTCTGTATACATGTAATGCGCGAGGCTCTGAACAAGGTTTCCTTCTTCATCGCACTCAAGTACACTTTCCTCCGAAATGCGGATACCCTCTTCTATACGAACGTCATGGATATATATTTTGCCTTGTGAAGAAAAGACCTGCCTGATATCCGAAAACCAGCCATCAGATGCATCTTTCTTCCATTGCAGCACCCCGTCAGCCGAAACCTTTAAAAGCCTGGTGCCCGCCTGATCTACAATAAGATAATCTCCCCTCTCATCACAGGAGATAAACTTGGTATCCTCATAATAATAATCTTTGAACAGCCGTTCTCTTACATAATCCCATGTAAAAAAAAGTATTATCGAAAATATAAAAAAGGGAATCAAAGAAAAAAGCTGTATTTTTTGGTTTATTGGTTTATTCAATATATTCATACTTTATAATCATCTTCCTACATATCGGTATTCAAATCGTGGAATCCATTCATGAGGGGCCAGTCTTGATTTATAGGTTCTGATCCCGGGAACGCCCATATCCTCGCCAAGACTGATCCAATCATAATCTTTGAGGAACCTGTTTGCGCATTCCTGGTACATAAAAACTCCGATTCCCTTGTACCCGTCGCGGGTGTTCTGGAATTGAATAAGGGCTCTTTTGCCGTGGCGGGAGCCTATACAGTAGCCTACAGGTATTCCATCCACATAAACCATGATACCGAACCCGTTCATATCTTTGAGGACAGGCACGATCATTCTCACACAGTCCAAGGGACAACCGTAATTGCAGGATTCACACTCCGTCCGGCTGCACCATACTTCATCTATAAAGCCCTCAAGCTTTGGCAGATCAGACTCATCTATCTCTTTTACCTCGTAGTTATAATTCTTCCGGAAATATCTGCAATTCTGTCCGGACTTACCATGGAAGGATAAGAAGGCCTCCGCAGGGTATTCGTAATCATTCAGGTCGTCATTTTTCCACTGCTCCCATCGCGCGCCCGGAATACTGTCATAGTACGGTTTCATCCACTGCCGCATATCGGTGATTATGACACGAAAATGCATCTTCCGAAAATCTTCCATAAGAAGCCTGAAGGCTTCTGCGATCCTTGCCTTGTCATAATAACCTATAAAAGGCAGAACCGTCATTCTGTCATCTGTAGCATCCCATCCCGCAAAGACCAGATAATCACCAAGAAATTTATAATAAAAAGTCAGGGCATTTCCCCAGGCTATCATAGCCATAAAGCTCATTGGCGAGGACCAGCTTCCCTGCATACTGTCATAGTACGGTTCAAACGTCGCCATATCCGATGGAGCGATCTGCCTGTATCCCAGGTCTAAAAATCTCTGCTTTTTTTCTTCGGGGAAAAAGAATAATTTATCCAGATACATAGTACTATCCTACCTCATTGATATCTGCAAGAATACGGTAATTCTCATGAAGTTCCTCGACAAGCGAAGGATCCCTCTTAACTGCTTCCCTGATCATGGGTGCCACATGACTTATGCCCGAAAGTATCCTCTCATCATCCATCGGATAGACCTGAGGACACACATCTGAAACGGCAAAGTATAATCCCCCACCGTTTCTTACGACATACAGAGGCCACAAGGCACATCGAAACGGTTTCTTATCCCCCAGGATGCAGCCGTTTTCAGAAAGACAGGGGCAGTGGTAAAGTCCATCCTTGTCTTTTTTCATATCAAGGTAGTAGAGTTCTCCGCGCTTACTCCATCCAAAACGATCCGCTATTTTTGCCCGGTCCCATTCTTCCTGAGTAAAGCCGGGGGCATCCCAGACATCACTGTCATCATACTCACAGCAGATCCTGCATGACGCGCATGTCTGTCCATCAATCAGTTTTTTTAACATAACAGTATTAATCCTTTCTGTCACTTCAGGACAATTCCCTGTTCCTTGTAGTACTTTTCCGCACCCTTGTGCATAGGGACGCTGATCCCTTCCGAGGCCTCCTTGGGGGTCAATCCATTAAGTCCTTTATGTGACGATGAGAGCAGCTCATTTTTTTCAAAGAAAGCCGACAAAAGCTCATAGACCTCCTCCTTTGGCATTCTTTCGGACGCTGTTAAAACGGCCTTTACGGACACAGTGGTCACATCCTCATCAAATCCTGAGTAAGTCCCTGCTGAAAGGATAGTCTCGCCGTAGAACCTGTACTTTGACTTAAGTGACGAAATGTGTTCATCATCAAGTGCCACCAATCGGATCTTCGTATCCTTCGAAAGATCCGTAACAGCCTTTGTGGGAGCACCCGCTATAATGAACGCAGCATCAATCTCCCCTTTCTTAAGGCTCTGCGCAGCTTCTTCAAAAGGCGCGTTTACTACGTTTATATCCTCAAAAGTCATGCCGTAAGCTTCTAAGATCTGCCTTGCATTTACTTCAACTCCGCTCCCCTCATCTCCTACACAGACATTTTTCCCCTTAAGATCTGTGACTGTCTTTATACTCTCGTCACAGGTAACTATCTGGAGAGTCTCCTCATACAGACAGGCAAGCCCGCGAAGCTTCTCATGAGCGGTATCCCCATCAAAGAGGTCTGTGGCTGTGTAGGCATAATACAGTACATCATTCTGGACGATCGCAAAGGAAGCATCTCTGCTGTCAAGAAGCGCAATGTTAGCCCTTGAACCTCCCGTCGAAAGGACGGAGAGTTCCGATCTTTTTAAAACAGGGTTTAGTACGGTTGACATAGCACTGCCAACAGCAAAATAAGTTCCTGCAGTACCTCCTGTCGCAAGTACGGCTTTCTCCTTATTTACCGGGGATATCCCTGCGCATCCGCAAAGGAGAAGAACAAGTGATAATAAAACGGAAATAATTTTCGTATTTTTTTTCAATCTCATAAGCAGTCTTCCCTTACATATGAAATTATTCCGGACAATTAAAAGTTCTCTGTAACTATTCGGAATGGACTCAAAATGCTTTGCATTTTCACTGTTTTGGATTCAGGTGCTTCTCGATCACAAGCTCGACCTTATTGCGGGTAACACTGACCCTGACATCATCGGCTATCGCACTTATGAGTGATTCTCCGAGATTATCTGTATTATTTTCATTATCGCTCAAAGACCATTTGTATGACTTGTCATGTTCCTCGGTTGACTTGAGCCCTATGATCATTATCTCCCGGATCTTATCTCCGAAATTCTTGACAGCTTCATTCCTGCCGCTGGTGGAAAGATTTAAAAGCTTCTTATATTCATCGCTCCCAAGCTGCGGCTGGAAGGATATATGTATTCTGTATATCACTCCGCTGCCTTCGATCCATATATTAAGAAGCGCTTCCTGCGTTATGTTCCTTACAACACCGATAGCTTCCTCCACAAGAAGGTCTATCCGTCCTCCTTCCCTGGCATCGAGCCGCTGTTTGTGTGCATAATGCCTGGTCTCTTCCATAACCTTGCTGATATCATGGCTTTTGCCGGGTATCTTTACGTTATTTGTCCTGAAAAACCTCTTGGACGGGGTGGATTTCTTACTGTGTTCCAAAGGTGACTGAATCTCTTTTTTTATTCCTTCATAGCTGACCACATTGAGATAATTGTACGGAATTTCTATACCGTTCTTCCTGAAGGCTTCATTCACGCGAAGATTTACATCTGTTACCGCCATGTAGCTACTGGTGTTTCTGTCTATCCATATTGTTGTATCAAGGATCAGTGCACTCTCGGCAAACTCAAGAAAATAAACAGGACCGGAATCCTGCTTGACGCCATTGGCTGTAACTCCCAACGTATAAGGGGATTCAGCCACACAATCCCTGATGATTTCGGATGCCCTGGCAACATCCGTATCATAGCTTACGGAATACTTCAAATGGATCCCCCGCCTGTCCTTCATCTTATAACTGGTATTGGTTACCGTTTTTGAATTAAGCTGGGAATTGGGGACTACTATCCTTATATCATCATAGATCCTGATAACCGTGTGACGAAGTGTTATGTCCTCAACGATCCCGGGCTGTTCTCCCTCAACTATTATCCTGTCTCCGATCTCAAAGGGCTTGTTGATGCTTATGAGCAGGCCGCATATAAGATCTACGATAGCGGGCTGCGCGGCAAAGCCGACGACCGCCACTACCAGGGCCGATCCCCTGAGTAACAGAGTATTAAAGCTGGTATTGGGGTTGAATATATGCACTATGTTTGACAGAACCATAATGATCAGGATAAGCCGTATCAGATGGATCAGATACTTTTTGTGAAGACTCTGAACCTCCTTGCCCTTCTTCCTGAAAAAAATCCCGAATAAAATAAAGACAAGCAGTAAAACAGCTAATTGAATTATTATCGAGAATATTCTACCGTTGTTATCCATCCAAGTGCTCCTAATCCCTTTTCATCAGAACAATTTCTTGCCGATAGTCAGACAATTCTTGCCATTCTTATATTCATAATCCACCCTGTCCATGCTCTTCTTGACCATAAATATACCCAGGCCGCCTATCTGCCTGTCCTCTGCCCCAAGCGTAATATCCGGATCGGGCTTCCCCAGTGGATCGTAGGGAACCCCTTCATCCATAAATGTAATGGTGACGGCCGTCCTGTCACCACTCTCTTCAAAAATAAGAGTCGCCATACCTTCCTTCTGCCCATATGCATAACTGGCTATATTGACAAATATCTCCTCAACCGCCACATCGATCTGCATCTGAACCTTTGGGGGGCAATCAAACTCTTCAAGCTCCCTATCTACAAAGGCAAGTACTTCATCCAATTTATCGGTTCTTGCTTCTATTGTCAGTTCACTCATTTAAATCTCCTCCCGCTGTCTCTCTCATCCATGCCGGATAAACAATCGGGTGTCCCATTGGAACACCCGGTCAAGCGAAAATCATTTTAGCTTATTCTATCGTCAGAATATCCGAAAATCCGGTCACTTCAAAGATTTCCATTATGTCATCATTGGCACCCCTGATAACCATACTGCCCTGCTTGTTCATAACCTTCTGGGCTGACAGGAGTACCCTGAGTCCCGCCGATGATATGTACTCGAGATTATTTATATCGAATATAAGACTTGTGATACCGTCAACATTACCCTTAAGCTCACCTTCGAGCTGTGGAGCGCTCATGGTGTCAAGCCTGCCTTCAAGAGCGATCTTTAATTCATTTCCGTTTGTTTCTTTATTGATATTAAGCATAACAATCCTCCTTTGAGAAAAAATAAATCGAACCTATTATACCATCTTTATCTTATTTTAGGAAGCCATTGATTATCTGTTCCTCGGCTTCTTCCTCGGAAAGGCCAAGTGTCATAAGCTTGATTATCTGGTCACCCGCTATCTTTCCTATTGCCGCCTCATGAACCAAAGCAGCGTCAACATCATTGGCTTTAAGGCCCGGAACCGCAAGGATACGGCCCCTGTCCATGATTATGGCATCACATTCGGTATGGCCCGAGCAGGGGGCATTACCGTTTATGACTGCATCAAACTTCTGATATGAAGAGCCTCTCGCAACCGATCTGGAAACCACATCAGCATTTGACCCTTCTCCGTTAAGATCTATCGAGTAGGTGCTTATTGCACTCTGCTCATCGTGCGTCATCAGCCTCTCCCTGACAACAAGGCTGGCTCCTGCCTTAAGTTCCGCCTTCGTAATCCTGTTTGTATCATCTACACCCTTGATCTGGACCATCTCAAGCTCGGCCGACGAGCCTTCGTCCATATAAACTTCCGTAACGGGATTCAGTATTCTCTTCCCCCGGCCATCGCCCGACCCATAGTGCTTTTCGACATATTTTACCTTTGCACCCTGTCCGACAAAGAACCTGTGAATGCCATCATGCTGCGAGTCCTGAACGCCACAGTTATCTATACCGCATCCCGCCACAATAACAACATCCGATCCTTCTCCGATGTAAAAGTCATTATATACGGTTTCCTTCAGACCACTCTCCGACAGGATAACAGGTATATGAACGCTCTCGCGTTTTGTCCCGGGTTTTATTTTTAT
>DPZM01000239.1 GCA_003535955.1 Lachnospiraceae bacterium
CTTCGTACAAACCGCCCGCGGAAGAGGGCAATGGCAGCCCTGGTTCCCCCGCAGCCCGGACAGTAAAGGCCGGTAAGTGATTCAAAAACACATTCCGGATACTTAACAAGCCAACCGTCTCCGTTTACCCACACAAAGATGGCTGCAACTATCGCTGCAGCCAACAACCATTTACCCATTTCATATAATGTTTTATTATACACATTATTCATCTTCAGCTTTATCAAATACTCACTACATGATCTCGTTGAGTACCCCTTCCGATACCATTGCCGCAACTATGATTATGCTTAACAGGATACCCACACCGCCGGTGATCAATCCTGCGATCGCAAATCCCCTGCCGTCGTACTTCTTGGTAATGGTTATAATACCCATTACTATCGCTACTATCGAGAATATCCATGAGATACATCCGCCGACGCAACAAAGGATCGACAGACACCCGCACACAAGTGATGCAATGGCAAAGCCGATACTGCCGCCGCCTTCTTCTTCATAATTCTCCGAGTAATCGGTATATGTTTCGCTGCTCTCATAGAAGCCCGATGAAGAGGCTGAAGAAGAGCTGTCGTTGCCCATGGCCTGATCAGCCGTATCCGAAAGATCAGATGCCGCCTGCTCATAAGCTTCCTGCGCGCTGTTAAGTGTCTCATCTACCGAAGAAAAGCCGTCAGCCTCAGGTGAATCCGGCCCTTCAACAGGCGAAACCGCCTCCTCATTAACTCCTGTATCAACACTCACTGCTTCCTCTATCTTTGCTCCGCAATTTATACAGAACTTACTGCCTTCCAATATTTCATGTCCGCAATTACCACAGATCATAATTTACCCTCCTCAAATTATATATTTCCTCACAAACACAGTAATTGTACCATACACCGCTTAATCAGGTCAATGGAGAGGTATGACTTCATATAACCGCATAAAAGTCATCATCCTGCGCCGTAAGCCTGATGCTTCCGCCATCCTTGAGGTCTCCGAAAAGAATCTCATCAACAAATAGCGGCTTTATGTCGTTTCTTATAACGCGGTCAACTTCCCTGGCTCCAAACTCATGGCTTATGCCCCGCTTAAGTATCAGTTCCTTAGCCTTTTCATCAACTTCAAGGCTGATGTTCTTATCATTCAGGAGTTCCCTCAGCTCTCCTGTCTTTTTATCGACTATCCTTGCGGCCATCTTATCATCCATTCCGTTGAAGGATACGATCTTGTTGAGCCTGTTTCTGAATTCCGGCTGGAAGGTCCGCTTAACCTCTTCCATGAGGGCAGAGTCATCCTGATAGTCACTCCCAAAGCCTATTCCCTTTTTTCCTATCCTGTTCGCTCCGGCATTGGAAGTCATTATAAGAACGACATTCCTAAAATCCGCCTTCCTGCCCTGGTTGTCCGTCAGGGTGGCGTAATCCATCACCTGAAGGAGTATGCTGTATATATCGGGATTGGCCTTTTCTATCTCGTCAAGAAGAAGGACGGAATTGGGATTTTTGCGTATCTCCTCCGTAAGGAGGCCGCCTTCCTCATAACCCACATAACCCGCGGGAGATCCGATAAGCTTGGCTACCGCATGCTTCTCCCCGTATTCACTCATATCAAACCTTATCAGCTTAACGCCCAGTTCATTTGCAAGACACCTTGCGACCTCCGTCTTACCGACACCCGTCGGTCCCACAAAGAGAAGGCTTGCAAGCGGCTTGCCGTCCTCAATAAGCCCCGCGCGTGAGAACTTGATCGCGTTGACTACCTGCATTACCGCATCATCCTGCCCGAAGATCTGCCCCTTGAGCCTCTCTTCCAGCGTGGCCAGGTTATCATTCTTCTCGGATTCAACGCTCTCAACCGGTATCCTGCATATCTTTGTTAAGACCCCGGCCACAACATCCTTATCAACCCTCTGTATATAGCCTTCAACAGGATGGAGCTTCCTGTAGGCACCCGCCTCGTCCATAAGGTCTATGGCCTTATCCGGGAGGAACCTTTCGTTAATGTATTTTGCGCTCATGCCTACAGTATATTCGAGCACATCGTCACCGTATATAACCCCATGAAAGTTCTCGTATTTCTCCTTCAGTCCCTTAAGTATGCCGACCGCTTCATCCTGAGTGGGTTCCTTTATCTCTATGTTCTGAAACCTCCTCGCGAGGCTCTTGTTCTTCTCGAAATGCTTCTTATATTCATCGAAGGTGGTCGCCCCGATGAAGCGGATCTTACCGCCGCTTAAGTAGGGCTTTAACATATTGGCCGCATCATGGGAAGAATCACCCGCCGCCCCGGCACCGCTCAGATTATGTATCTCATCTATATAGACTATCGGCTTCTCTTCTTTCCCGATCGCCTCAAGCACCATCTTAAATCTTTTTTCAAAGTCACCCCTGTACTGCGTTCCCGCAAGCATGCCTCCAAGGTCCAGCATGAAGATCCTGCTGCCCTTAATGGGATCGGGAACCCTGTCCTCATTGATCCTCTGCGCAAGCCCGTATGTGATCGCTGTCTTGCCGACTCCCGGCTCACCTATATGGAGGGGATTGTTCTTATCCCTGCGGCAGAGAACCTGTATGGTTCTCTCAAGCTCGTCCTCCCTGCCGATAAGCGGATTGGCTGATTCTGCCAGGTCATTAAGGCAGGGGGCATAAGCCTGCCACTTCTCGCCCGCTTCCCCGGTCTTTACCTCGTTATCGCGGTCATCGCTAACCTCCGTAAGGGCCCGCAACAGATCCGTCTTATCTACCTTCTGCTTCTTCATGTAGTAAACGGCATAACTGTCCGGCAGGTCCCACAAAGCATTTACTATATGCCTTATGCCGATCTCCCTCTTACCGCCGCTTATTGCCTGTCTGGCAGCTCCCTCAAGTGTAATGCCGATGCCGTATGAGAGCTCGGGATTCCCGGTTGTTGAACGGCCGATGTACTCCTCTCCGTATTTTGTCAGGTCTGCCTTAAGCTGCTCGACATCGCCGCCGCACTGTATAAATGCCTGCCTGAAGCTGTTATAACCGCACATGATGAGTATGAGTATCTCGGGAGTTACCAGCTCATACTTGTGCGCGGACGAATATTCAATTGAATCCCTGAGGATCTCGGATAATTCTCTTGACAGGTTCATTTGGCTTCCTCAACCTTCATTCTGAACGGGAACCCTTCCTTCTTCGCCATCGACAGGGCCTTGTCGACCTTGGACATGGCTATATCATAAGGGTAGCAGCCCACCGATGCCGACCCCCTTTTATGGACCATGAGCATCAGGGCCCTTGCGCTCAGGCGGTCCTTGTTGAATATCTCCGTCAGTATCCTGACTACGAAATCCATTGTGGTAAAGTCATCATTGAGCATGATCACCTTATACTGCTTGGGTTCCTTTATATCTGTACCGGTATTTTCTTTTACTGCTTCTTTTGTTTCCATGACTCTAGTTTAGCACATTTTTGTCACACTTGTCAGTATAAAGGCAACGGAGTATTATTTGTTTCTTTTTTCGGATAAGAAGTGTTAATATATAAATATGAAGGGATGGCTTATAGTAAACAGGTTTTTGTATACGGACAAATTCAGCGAGCTCTACGACTGGCTTATAAGGGCGGCAGCGAAGGCAGGCAGTGAGCTTACCCTGCTCACCAACGACCGTTTCCTCGTTAATACGGACAGCGGGGAAGTCATTTACCCGGAACCTGGGGCCAAGGCACCTGACTACGTTATCTTCTGGGATAAGGACATACGCCTGGCCGGGGCTCTTGAAGCGCAGGGATTGAGGCTGTACAACCGCGCTGACGCTATTGAAGCCTGTGATGACAAATCACTGACCTTAAGCCGTCTTGCCGGTAAGGTCAGGATGCCGAAGACCTTCACCTTTCCCTTTACCTATGAGCATCTTGGGTTTAATAACCTTGAGTTCCTTGACCGCATCGAAGCTAAGCTTTCCTATCCTTTCATTATCAAGGAATGCTTCGGTTCCTTCGGCGCTCAGGTCTATCTGGCCCGGTCGCATGATGAAGCCGTATCAATAATACAGAACGCAGGAGGCCGTCCCTGCATAGCACAGGAATACATCGGATCCGGCAGGGGCCGGGATATAAGGATAAATGTGGTCGGAGACGAATGTGTGGCAGCGATGCTCAGATACAATGATGAAGACTTTCGGGCCAACATCACCGCAGGCGGCCATATGAAGCAATACGCCCCAACGGATGCCCAGCAGGAAATGGCACTTAAGGTATGCCGGGAGCTTAAGCTTGATTACGCCGGTGTTGACATCCTCTTCGGACCGGATGATGAGCCCGTTCTGTGTGAGGTAAACAGCAATGCACATTTCAAGAGCATATATGACTGCACGGGCATCAATGTCGCCGATGCCCTTATCAGTCACATTTTAGGAGAAAAAACATGAGCAAAACAGGTTGGATCCTCTATGAATCGGCAGACGCGAGAAAAAACAGCTGGTTCATCGAAAAACTTCAGAACGAACTGCACCCCTACAGGTTGGAGTTAGTATATACCGATTATATAGCGCAGGCCTACGACAGTTCGCATGATGATAAAGATATGGCAAAGCGTATGCTTAAGAACAGGGATTTCCCCGCATTTATCATAAACCGTTCACGTAATGCCAATATCGCTCCTGAATTCGAGGAACAGGGAGTACGGGTTTTCAACCCATCCGAAGTTACCCGTCTTGGAAACGACAAGGACTTGTCCTACGCCCTTGCAGATAAGCTGGGACTCTCCTTCATGCCATATATCACCATCGAAGGTTCCGCGCTTAAGCCGCTTATACCGGTGGATGAGGACAGGTCATTTAAGGATATGGAATGCTTTAAGGAAATAAACCGGATCGCGAATGATTTTGGCTATCCTTTTGTATTAAAGCCTGCCGACGGTCATGGGGGCAGGCATGTCTTTTTGATAAAAAACGAGGATGAACTTCACTCATCGGTCCAGGATATAATGCGTACCTTCCGTCTGCGTCCCTATAAGAAGCTTCTTATGCAGAGGCCCTGTGATACATGGGGAAGGGACCTCCGTATATATATGCTCGGGAATGAGATAGTTGCGGGAATGCTAAGGATCGCAGGGGACAGCAGCGACTTTCGGGCCAACTTCTCCCTTGGGGGGACAGCCTCGCTCATCACCCCCACAAGGCAGGAGAGGTTTATCGCCGGCGAGCTTGCCGAGGCCCTGCCCTCTGACTTTATCGGAGTTGACCTGATCTATGACAAGGGCGGTCCCGTATTTAATGAGATCGAGGATGCTGTCGGTTCGCGCATGCTCTATACCTATACGGACATCGATATCGTGAAGATGTTTGCCGACCACATCAGGCACACCTTATCGTAGAGGATTATTCCTCATGTCCGGCCTGTCTGTTTTCCTGACCCTCATAAGAGTGAACAAGAGGCCCGCAAGCGCGGCCGTTATAATGATCAGCCGGATCGCTGTATGCGGGTCATCCGGCATGAGGTCATCAATAAGAAGCCCCGTCAGGTTAAATACCACATGGAAGCAGATGCAGTTTATCACCGAACCCGTACACTTTATAAGATACCCGATAAACAGTCCCAATATAAACGCATATATCCCCTGAACAAGGTTCATATGGTATATACCAAACAGGCCCGCCTGAATGAGATTTGCTGCGTGAAAGGGTAAGAATTTACGGGAAAGGGACAGGATAAAACCGCGAAAGATAAGTTCCTCCAATACCGGAGCAACGACTGTAACAAGCAGGATCATTGACAGATCGTTCTCAAGCAGGGGCGACATATGCTCCTGATAGGCGTCAGGCATCCCCGGTATCGCATCCAGTATGAAGCCGAGGATAAAGGCCGCAGCCAGTTCACATTCAATCCCCAGCAGGGAGCACAATGCCACGTTCCGTGGCCTGATATTTAAGAAAGTAGATAAATTCATCACGATTGTCCTTATTTACCTTAACGCCAAAGCCCTGCTGCCACAGGTTATCATTTCTCTCTCCGCCGTAAGTGATATCCATCATAAGCTTTGACACCTCAGCCGTAAAATGACTGGTCTCATAATAATTGTGCTCATCAAGCGTTATGTCGGAAAATGAGCTGAAGTTCATATATTCAACCTCCCCGGCCAGAGCATAGAGAAAATCAATATAACCGTTCTCAATGTCTCTCTGGTAGGTCTTCCAGTAAAGAGGGTTGGTGACTATGCGAAGGTTGATATCATTCTCCTCACACACTGCCTTAAGTTCCCTTATATCCTCCATGACCTCATCTGTGCGAAGCTCGTAATAATCCGCCCAGTAACCGACTTCATCCTCATCATGGAAGGAGCTTACAGCGTTAAGCCTCTCCGAACCGCTTCTTCTGAACCTGGCCGTATAATCATCATCAGTGGGCTCATAATCCTTTATCTCCCGGTATGCTTCCCATGTAGTAAGTATATCGCAATACTTAACGTAAAAGTCAAACCATGAGCTTATGGTATCATCGGGATAAGGTGTCCGAAAGAGCATGGTCTTGTGAAGTCCTTCCGGATCGACAAAGCATGAGATATCATCCACCATGACTGTTACGTTTTTAGGTACAAAGCCCTTCTTTATAAGGATCTTAAGGAGCCTTACGTGTTCCGCCGGTAATGCCTCCGATGAACACATGTTATAGTACTTACCGTCAGGCAATGCCTCCACATCGGTAAAGCCTGCACGGGATGAACCAAAGAGCAGGGAATCGAACTCGTCCTTGTGGTTTAGGATGTAGCGCATCTTGATGTAGTTCTTGTTGGCTTCGATACCGTTGTTGCGGGGATACTCGTAGTGGAAGATATTGTAGGGGTCTACACCCACGGTTATAGTGATGAAGAAACCCAGGACGATAATAGAGAATATAGCGAATTTCAATATGAACTTTATGAAAGCATTATTATTTTTCATGTGTTTAATTCACTCTTCTATAATTAACGTAAGCGCAGCGTATCTATTTATATTTATGCTTTATAGTTACTACTAGAATTTAAAATATATAAACTCCTGCACTTCTGTATTATGCGTCTTAAGAGCGATAACAAGGATCGCCGACGCAATATAGATAACCCACCTGACGGGCGCCTTCATCTTATTCATCTTAAGCAGCAGGTCACCCTTCTCGTTAAAGTGATCATATATCATCAGAAGTACAATGGCCACAGTTGTCTTGATCACCGACTTTGTGCTCATAGTCATCTGAGCCATGGCATCCTTAAGGTTAAAGCTTGTGAACATGCTGCGGACTATGTAGAGGGCTTCCGATATCGAATTGGCCCTGAAGAACATCCATGCGTAGCTTACGATACAGAAGGTAAGGATCGTGAGCAGTAACTTCACGGGACGGGACAGGTTCTTCTCCTTCTCACGGGTCAGCCCTATTGCCTCTTTTATCCTGTTCTCGATTATCTGTGCCACTCCGTGAATGCCGCCCCACAGCACAAAGGTCCAGCTGGCACCGTGCCAGAG
>DPZM01000256.1 GCA_003535955.1 Lachnospiraceae bacterium
CCTGCCTGCCTGCCTGCCTGCCTGTTAAATCGTGTCTCACCTTCATCATTATGTCAACCTTTTTTTCAGAATTTTTATTTCCAAAAAGTTATTTTTGCGCGCACCGGTGACAGTGTGTACAAAAAGATATACCATAATGATAATTTTTTCGGGTTTTTGTTACAATATATGCTTTCAGAACGTGAGCAGGATATGTGTTAAATTTTTATAAACTATGTGTTTTGAAATGTCTTAACTACCACAGGTTTTTTATTACATCTCCTTTTAGATAGAGATTCCCTTTTACATCTTCCTTAACCGGCATCAGATATCCCTGCCTGACCATATATGAGAGATTTTGCCTTGAACAATCAAGAAGTTCACAGGCCCTCGTGGTATCTGCGAAGCCATTCCTTACAAAGCCGATCAGTTCCGATCCCGTGAGCGAGACCCTGTCTCCTTCTTTATATAAGGTTTCAGCCTGAATATCGATGGAATTATTGAAGGTTATGAAATATCCTCCCGCTCCCACCTTACAGGATTCAAATAATGAAGCATTATTAATGATCTTATCAACATCCTTTATCCCGGCAAGCCTGCTCATATCGATCCTGCTTACCGTATCATCGGCAAAAATACACAGCAGCTTCCGGCCTGCCAGAATGCAGCACTCGGTAACATTATGCTCCTGCCGGCTTCGCACATATTCCGGAAGCTTAGCAACCGGTTTCACACAGAGGCTGTCCTGGGAGCATCTCCCCTCGGACAATTCCAGGAACTTCATCTCATCATATTCCTTCAGATGATGATTCCTAAGGATCATGTCGATGTTCTGTCGTGAAGGCGGTATAATACGGCTCCGTACCCAGGCCAGGCTGTCACTGCGTGGAATGGTAAATACCCCCTTTTTTACATAAGGCGCAAAGAAAAAAGGGGCTGTCCATTCGTCTGAGCCTTCAGTCAGTTCCACAATAAAGCAGTGACTCTTCTCATAGTACAGGAGAATGCCGACTCCTCTGTTATCATACTCATCCCTTATTTCCAAGATCCTCATATACGCTATACCTTTTATATATCATTTCCCATATACGTTCCTTAAGAGTTACCGATATCACCCCGTCAAGGCCGGCAAACAGGAACTCCCTATCCGATTCCTTAAGCCGATTAGGAAATACATGCCCTTTATCTCTTATCAGTGACAGATTCTCAAAACAGGAATTCGTACCTATAAAGTTCTGACACCTTCTGTCCTCCATGATGTCAAACTTCCGTACTTCTTCATCTGTACTGCATGAATACATAAGTGACAGGCCATGGTCAAAAAGCGGCGCAATCCTGATCGTATGTGTTCTTGGATTTCTGAGCACCTCAATATTGGCTCCGTGTCTGTCCCTGTTAAGAATGATATAATCAACTGCGATCATCCTCTCTACATATTCACCAAAACCCTGACGCAAACAAAATTCATATCTTGATTCTCCATCAATACAATTCAGCCTGTAATAGTCATCCAAAGCGATCTTGCTCTCACCACGCTGTTTAAAATCACCCGATGAGCACAGATAGGTGTTGTATGTTCTGCCTTCTATCTCAATATCAGCGTTGATAAGGTCATATTCCAGGTGTTCCACGCCCAGAACCGTTAATAGTCTGTCTGCTATGATCTCATTTATACACTCATGGCCGGTCACACCTTTCTCAATATCAAAATTGGACAGTTTATAGTATCTCTTCTCTCCGTTTAATTCGGAAGATGACTTTAAAAACGTCCCGGCTGTACCGGAGGAACTTCTTATATGCGACCATTTCAGATATGTAAGATCCTGCTTTTCTCTTATCAGCATATATCGAACCCGCTTTCAACTAAATTTGACGAGCGTCAAATACTTCAATACAATTATATAACTATATTTGACGCTCGTCAATCAAGGATAGTAATTTTGGCCGGCTCTTCTCTTACCTGATCATTATATAAAGATATCCAAAATCTGCTCACAGATTGAAAGCTGTCAAAGTCCCTATTTAGATGTATTATATTGAAAGGTATGCAATTCTATACAATGATTTCAATGGGGGAGTTATAATGTCGCAATTAAATGATTTTGGCACAAGGCTTAAGAAGCTGCGCACAGGCAAAGGTCTTACACAAAGACAGCTTGCGGATCTTATGTATATTTCCAACAGCACGATCGCGAATTGGGAGACAGGAACCCGTATGCCCGATATCAACATGCTGACCCGTCTGGCAAGGTGTCTTAATGTTGATATATACACACTTATTGATAACACTACTTACCGTGGTAGCAGCGAGGCCTTCCGTATCATCATAGTTGAGGATGTACCGGTGGTTCTGCGGGGAAGCATCCGTATGCTTGAAGATGAGGTTCCCCGGGCTGAGATCGCAGGCTTTGATAACGGCAGGGACGCTATTGATTACGCCAAAAACAACAAGGTGTCCGTGGCCTTCCTTGACATTGAGCTTCCCGGTGAAAACGGTATGGAGCTGGGGCGCACCCTAACGGCCATAAATCATAAAACCAATATCATCTACCTGACAAGCCATACCGAATACCTTGAAGAAGCGGCCTACGATCACTGCAGCGGCTATATCATTAAGCCCCTGACAAGAGAACGCATACATCATGAACTTGGTAACTTAAGATACCCGGTCGGAGGCTTTAACATATGAAGAAATTCTTCAACAAAAACAGGATCATGGGAATTGTCATCCTTATCCTGTTTCTGCTAAGCGCATTTACGGTCGTATACATTCACATAAATCCCGGATATGTGCACATGTTTCCCGCCGGCAACTCTTTCATGATACTTGAACCGGAATCCGTAGAAGAAAGGGTTATAGATGGTTATACCGGCGTGCAGCGTATCTATACCGTTACCCTTCCTAAGTCAGTTTACCCCGGAACTCAGATAAGGTTTTATTTAAGGCACACTTACGCAACCTTTTACCTTGATAACAGCTCCAGGGCAGACGCTCCTGCCGAG
Organism: Lachnospiraceae bacterium; assembly: GCA_003535955.1. Taxonomy (GTDB): domain Bacteria; phylum Bacillota; class Clostridia; order Lachnospirales; family Lachnospiraceae; genus UBA2868. Next base: position 2,983 of record DPZM01000256.1, read on the forward strand.
TATAATACATATCATGTCGGTCATACTCCCGGTCATTACTGGATGTCGATACCCGTTCACCATTCACTTGCAGGCGAGAAGATGCACATTGTCCTCACACCGGTGTATACCTCTGTGATGCGCGAGGAACCTGAATTTTACTTTGCAGACAGGGATACCCTGTTAACCGGGATCGTTTTTCCTAAGGATCGCTTTATGTTGGTGCTTAGCATAGTAACCTCAGCAGCCGGTGTGTTTCTTATATTGTTCTCCTTAACCCCCGGCTTAAGCGGCGACAGTAGAAGGAATCTCTTCTACATGGGGACAGCCACAATATGCGCCGGCATATGGAAGCTGTGCAGCCTTCCCGTTTTTTTGCTCATCATTGACTATATGGGTATCCATAAGGAGATCTGGTACCTTGGCACGCTGTGTTATCTTATGATGCTGGTACTGTCTCTTCGTCTTCAGATATCCTTAAGGTCAGATAAAGGCAATCATGTAACCAGGCTATGTTTCTACATATCCGCGATCACTGCAATACTTTTGGTTATTTTACAATTGGCTGATTGTATTGAACTCCATTCGGTGCTTGTATGGTACGGGATCAGCATGGCCGTTCTTCACCTGATATCACTTTTCGGCAAGAAGCCGACCCTGCATGAGATCCTGTGGCTTCTTCCCTTCTTCATCACTCTGGGGCTTGATTTTATGATATGTCTTATAAAAGGGTCTTTAAGAGGTGCTCCCTTCTTCCTTCTGTGGATGCTCATTAATCTCTTTATCAGGGGCTTCGGTTTCATAAGGGATGATATAGAACAGGAACGCCAGCTTCGATTTAAGGAGGTCGAACTTAAGGAATCAAGGATACGTGCCATGATGAGTGAGATACGGCCCCACTTCATCCACAACACGCTTACTTCCATATATATGTTATGTATGGAGGATCCGGGGCGCGCGCAGGAGGTGGTGGGTGATTTCGCCACATATCTGCAGGCTAACTTCTCAGCCATTTCGGCAACAGAACTTACAAGCTTCAATAAGGAGCTGGAACACACCAGGGCCTACATTGCCGTGGAATCAATACTATATGAGGGTAAGCTTACCATTGAATATGATATTAAACATACCGCCTTCAGGCTTCCGCCCCTTACCCTGCAGCCCATAGTCGAGAATGCCATCAAGTATACTGTCGGCACGGGACGTCCCAAGGCACACATAATCATCCATACATATTCCGATCAGGGGAACAGCATTATCATGATCGAGGATGACGGAGAAGGCTACCGACCTGCCTCTTCCGCTTCCGGAAATGATGACGAAGTCCATGTCGGTATACACAATGTTAAGGAGCGTCTTGAGATGATGTGTCTTGGCAGGCTTGAAATACTGCCGCGAACCGGCGGCGGAACCTTAGTAAGGATCCTTATACCCGGTCAGGAATGAGTATGCCGGGGCAGGCTCCTTGCCTCTGATGCATGGATCACGTTTTCAACAGGATGATCCTGTCAGGTTCCACGCTGATGCTTTCGGTTATCAGGCCCGCGTCAAATATATCGTAAAGGTTACGTTCAATCTTCCACCACAGTCCGTTCTCAAGGATAACATACCATTCAAAGGGAAGCCTTGATACGCTCACATTGCCGCAGGGGATTGCGTTCACGCCTTCTGTACCCGGTATAAAGTCATGCGCCCTTATCCCGATATGGGTTATATCATCTGTGACCTTACCATCCGTGATAAGCTCAATCCCCTTCCAGTCAAGGGCCTTAACCCTGTGGTCTGTAAGCTTCTCTATCCTGCTTATGTTCTTACAGCCCGTAAGCCGTGCCGATGCCACAGATGACGGATGCTTAAAGAGTTCATCCGTATCACCCTGAGCTATCACTCTCCCATTATGAAGAAGTACCAGATAGTCGCACATCTGATAAACCTCATCCCTGTCATGGCTCACCAAAATGACCCTTTTATCGTACATATCAAGAGTGCGGATAAGTTCAAGCCTTAAGCCTTCCCTTAAATGGGCATCCATAGCGGAAAAGGGTTCATCCAGCAGGAGGAGGTCAGGGTCTGTTGCCAGCATTCTTACAAGGGCTGTTCTCTGCTTCTGTCCCCCCGACAATTCATGAGGCATGTGATCTTTTACTTCCCAAAGACCGTATTTTTTCAGGAGTTCTTCCGTTCCTGCATAAGGCTTCTTCCCTGCTCCGTGAAGTCCGGCTTCAATATTTGCCTTGACACTCATGTTGGGGAATAGGGCATAATCCTGAAAGAGATATCCCACCTTACGCTTACCGGCTTTAACATCTATACCGGCAGAAGAGTCATACAGGACCCTTCCATCCAAAAGGATCCTGCCTTCATCGGGCTTAATTAGTCCCGCGATCATCTTTAATGTCAGGCTCTTACCCGACCCCGAAGCCCCCAATATCCCTATTCTTTTACTTGCCGTTTCCAGTGAAACATCAAGGCTGAAATCGTCATATTTTTTCTTAACCTTAAGAAGACAGGGGGACGGTTCTTTTGTCTTCATCATGTACCGCAAGGTCGGTTCATTTGCTTTATTCATATCACAGGAGCTTCCTTATTTCATCAAGTGTGAAATTGTATGCCCTGTTACAGAAGTGGCACTTAAGTTCTATATCCTTACCATCCTTAATGATACTGTCAAGTTCCTTCTTCCCAAGGCTTATAAGAGCCTTCTCAACCCTTGCCTTATCACAGTTACAATAGAACCTCGTCGGAAGCGTGTCATTTATCTCAAGATCGAATCCGTCAAGGATATACTCAAGCAATCCTGCAGACGTCCTCCCTTCATCAAGCATGGCAGTCACTGAAGGTATCTCCTTTAGCCTGTCCTCAAGCCTTGTTATGAGAGAGTCATCAGCAAAGGGCATCAGTTGTATGATGAAGCCTCCCGCCTGCCTTACCGTGTTGTTCTTCTCCATCAGGACTCCCAGTCCGACAGCTGAAGGCACCTGCTCGGATGTGGCAAAATAATAGGTAAGATCCTCCGCTATCTCCCCTGTCTGTAAGGCCACCTGTGATGAATACGGCTCCTTAAGACCCATGTCCTTTATTACACTCAGCACACCTATACCTATGGCACCGCCCACATCAAGCTTACGCTCTTCTCCCTTTGCAAGCGGATAGAGCCTGGCCGGCAGCATGGCATCGGGTACCATCGCGTAGCCCTTTACATCCACCATCCCTGTCTCTTCGTCCGGAGACCCTGCCGTTACCGTTATCCCCTTCATGGGACCTGAACCCCTTATCTGAAGGGTGAGCAGGTCATCCTTCCCCTTCATCATGGCTCCCATCATGGCGCCTGCACTGAGCATCCGCCCAAGGGCAGCCGTTACCACGGGACTTGTATTATGCGCTTCTCTTGCGTATTCAACCATATCCCTCGCGGAAACAGCGAAGGCCCTTATCTGCCCGCTTGACGCCGTGGCTCTTATTATTATGTCATTACTGCCTGTTGCTTTATTCATCAATATCCCTTTGTTCCCATTAATCGGCCTTCAAGACATTAACCGCGCATACCTTGTATTCCGGTATCCTTGCATAGTCATCCAGGGCCGCATTGGTAAGCACATTTACGGGTGAATCCGGGAAATGGAAGGGCATCCATGTCTCTCCCTCTGATACCTTACGGCCTACCCTTGCGGTTGCTGTTATCTCACCGCGCCTGCTCGATATCCTGACCTTCTCACCATTCTCAATACCCAGCCTCTTTGCATCCTTATAGTTTACTTCGATAAATCCTTCACCGGCTATCTCCATAAGTCCCTCAGATCTTGCCGTCATGGCCGCCGCATTGTAATGATACAATATACGGCCGGTCATAAGTATGTAAGGATAGTCATCATCCGGAAGCTCCTGTGAAGGCTTATACGCGGCCTGATACAGCAATGCCTTTCCTCTGACCGGATGTCCCACATGCATAATGGGAGTGCCGGGATGATCCTTACTCTTGCAGGGCCACTGGAGTGATTCTCCGCTGTCAAGCCTCTCATGGGATATACCGGCGAAGCTGGGTGTTAACGAAGCGATCTCATCCATTATCTGAGCACTTGTAAGGTAGGGCTGCTTATAACCCATGGCATTCATAAGGTCGGTGATTATATCGGTGTCGAGCCTCATATCCCCCTTAAGCGTGACTGCCTTTCGTATCCTCTGTACACGGCGTTCGGTATTGGTGAAGGTACCTTCCTTCTCGGCATAGCTTACTCCGGGCAGTATAACATCGGCATATCTTGCCGTCTGAGTCATGAAAAGCTCCTGTATTACGAAGAATTCGAGGCTTTCAAGGGCCTTGATTATATGATGGGTGTCGGGATCAGATACCACCGGATCCTCGCCGAAGATATACAGTCCCTTGATCTTACCTTCTATCGCGGCAGGGAATACATCCGTTGCCTTAAGTCCCGGGTTGGGATTAAGCTCGGTGCCCCATGCCTTTTCAAATTTGGAACGGACTTCCGGATTGCTGACCTTCTGATAGCCGG
>DPZM01000282.1:0-1948 GCA_003535955.1 Lachnospiraceae bacterium
TTAAGGAAGGCTACAGGACCATAGATATCGCCAAGCCCGGTGAAGACCAGGTTAAATGCGACGAGATGGGCGACCTTATAGCCGCAAGAGTTTAATGAAGACACGGGGACGGTTCTTTTGTCTTCTTAAGACACGGGGACGGTTCTTTTGTCTCATTTAGGATCAAACAATAATATCATAAACGGTTAAGGAAAGTTGGAGGAGAAAAATGGTAAGTGATAACATGAAATGCGGTATGCAGCAGGCACCGGCGCGCTCACTTCTTAACGCGCTCGGATATACCCCCGAGGAGATAAAGAAGCCCATGGTAGGCATTGTGTGTTCCTATAACGAGATAGTTCCGGGGCACATGAATCTTGACAAGATAGCAGAGGCAGTTAAGCTCGGTGTTGCCGAAGCGGGCGGTACTCCGGTTATGTTTCCCGCAATAGCAGTGTGTGACGGGATCGCAATGGGCCATATCGGAATGAAGTATTCGCTTGTCACAAGGGACTTAATCGCTGATTCTACCGAGGCAATGGCCATTGCCCATCAGTTTGATGCACTTGTCATGATCCCCAACTGCGATAAGAACGTTCCGGGACTTTTGATGGCTGCTGCAAGGGTTAATGTACCTACGGTATTTGTATCGGGCGGCCCCATGTTAGCCGGCCATGTGAAGGGAAGGAAGAGAAGCTTATCATCCATGTTTGAAGCCGTGGGTGAATATGCCGCAGGCAAGATCACGGAAGCGGATGTTACCGAATACGAAGAGAAGGTATGCCCCACATGCGGGTCATGCTCCGGTATGTATACGGCCAACTCCATGAACTGCCTTACCGAGGTACTCGGTATGGGACTTCCGGGCAACGGAACGATCCCTGCTGTATATTCGGAGAGATTAAAGCTTGCAAAGAGGGCAGGATATGCGGTAATGGATATGCTCAATAAGAATATAAGACCCCGTGATATCATCACGAAGGATTCGATCCTTAATGCCCTTACAGTGGATATGGCTCTCGGATGCTCGACCAATTCCATGCTTCATCTCCCGGCGATAGCTCATGAGATAGGGTTTGATTTTGATATATCTTTTGCAAATCCCATAAGTGAGAAGACGCCTAACCTCTGCCATCTTGCACCTGCAGGTCCCACATATATGGAAGACCTTAACGAGGCAGGCGGTGTATATGCCGTTATAAAGGAACTGTGTGATATAGGTCTTATCAATAAGGACTGCATGACCGTAACCGGCAAGACCATAGGTGAGGCTGTTAAGAATGCGGTCAACAAAGATCCCGAGGTCATAAGGACAGTTGACAATCCTTATTCAAAGACAGGTGGACTTGCTGTGCTTAAGGGCAACCTTGCTCCCGACGGATCGGTCGTAAAGAGGTCGGCCGTTGTTCCCGAAATGCTCAAGCATGAAGGACCTGCAAGGGTATTTGACTGTGAAGAAGATGCGATCGAAGCCATCAAGGGCGGTAAGATAGTAGAGGGCGATGTGGTCGTAATAAGGTATGAAGGACCTAAGGGAGGTCCCGGCATGAGGGAGATGCTCAATCCTACATCGGCCATAGCCGGAATGGGACTTGGCTCAACAGTTGCCCTTATAACGGACGGACGTTTCTCCGGAGCTTCAAGAGGAGCCTCTATAGGTCACGTATCTCCCGAAGCAGCAGTGGGCGGACCGATAGCCCTTGTGGAGGAAGGCGATATCATTGAGATAGATATAAACAATTATTCAATAAATCTCAAGGTATCCGATGAGGAGCTTGAGAAGAGAAGGGCAGCCTGGACACCGAGAGAGCCAAGGGTTACGACAGGATATCTTGCAAGATATGCGGCCATGGTTACGAGCGGTAACCGTGGGGCGATACTTGAGATTCCTGGTTAGGCCCTCATCAGTCGCTTCGCGACAGCTTCCCCCAAAGGGGGAAGCCCGGAAACACAGGAAGCATCGATGATA
>DPZM01000282.1:2009-3210 GCA_003535955.1 Lachnospiraceae bacterium
ATCGATGATACGGGAAACACAGGAATGTATGGAAGATCAGGGATCATATGAGGCAGGAAGTAAATCCCGCAGCAGCATAAAGGGATACAGGGGATGAGAAAGATTGATATATGGAGGAAAGTATGCAGCTTACAGGATCGGAAATCGTAATAGAATGTTTGAAAGAGCAGGGAGTGGATACCGTATTCGGATATCCGGGAGGCACCATTCTGAATATTTATGATGCCCTCTATAAGCATCCTGAGATCAGGCACATTTTAACCAGTCACGAGCAGGGAGCCGCTCATGCTGCCGACGGATATGCCAGGGCAACCGGCAGGGTAGGTGTTTGCATGGCGACATCAGGTCCCGGTGCCACCAACCTGGTTACCGGCATAGCAACAGCCTTTATGGATTCGGTTCCCATTGTGGCCATTACCTGTAATGTTAATCTTCCGGCTCTTGGTAAGGACAGCTTCCAGGAGGTGGATATAGCAGGCGTGACCATGCCCATCACCAAGCACGGTTACATAGTAAAGGATATAAACAACCTTGCTGATACGATCAGAAAGGCTTTTGCCATAGCCCGTTCCGGAAGACCGGGCCCTGTACTTGTCGATATCACCAAGGATGTAACTGCGGATAAGACCGAATATAAGAAGCAGGAACCATTAACCTATGAAATACCTAAAAGGTACACGGATGAGGATATAGAGAAGGTTGTCCGGCTTATAGAGAAGAGCAGGAGGCCTTTCATTTACACAGGCGGTGGTACCGTTATCTCAGGAGCGAGCAAGGAGCTGAGTGATTTTGCCCACAGGATCGATGCCCCTGTATGCGATACCCTCATGGGTAAGGGAGGATTTGACGGTAACGATGAGCTGTATACCGGCATGATAGGAATGCACGGGACCAAAACGGCCAATTTCGGTGTATCAAGGTGTGATCTGCTGATAGCGGTAGGCGCCAGGTTTTCAGACCGTGTTACCGGCAAGGTCAGCAAGTTTGCCAGCAAGGCTAAGATCATCCACATTGACATAGATCCTGCCGAGATCAATAAGAATATAAGAGCCGACGCCAGCATAGTCGGCGATGTTAAAGAGGTTCTCTCGATACTTAATTCAAGGGTCAACAAGAAGGATAACTCCGAGTGGATGGCTTCGATAAGGGAGCTTAAGGAGAAATATCCTTTGAAATATGAGTCGGATAAGCTCACCTGTCC
>DPZM01000282.1:3400-5066 GCA_003535955.1 Lachnospiraceae bacterium
CTGGGCACAATGGGATACGGCCTCGGAGCCTGCATAGGTGCCAAGGTGGGCCGCCCCGACAAGACCGTGATAAATATTGCGGGAGACGGATGCTTCCGCATGAACATGAATGAACTTGCAACGGCCAGCCGTTACAACATACCGATAATCGAGGTCGTTATAAACAATGATGTTCTGGGAATGGTACGCCAATGGCAGACACTTTTCTATGAAGGAAGGTATTCCAACACCGTTCTTACGGATAAGGTTGATTACCAGCTTGTAGCCAGGGGACTTGGATGCGAAGCTATTAAGGTAACAAAAAAGGATGAGCTTAAGGACGCGGTAAAGAAGGCCTTATCACTTGATAAGCCGGTTCTTCTTGAATGTGTTATTGATTCGGATGACAAGGTATTTCCGATGGTTCCCGCAGGAGCCCCAATTGAAGAGGCATTTGACGCGGATGACCTTAAGAACCTTGCCGAGTAAGAGGATCAACAGGGATCTATATGTTAAAAAAGGCAATAAAAATCATACTCATTGTCATGGGAAGCTTGGTACTCATTGCAGTAAGCGGATATGCGGTCATATCTGCATATTACAACAAGAAGTTCCTGTGCGGAACATACGTAAACGGCAGGGATATAGCGGGAATGACCATTGAGGCTGCGAATGAGTATCTTGTAAACACATATCTGCCGGGAGTCGATTATTCAAGACTTGCTATCCTTCTTGAAGGAAGGGACGGATATATGGAGACTGTAAAGGGATCCGAATTTGGTCTTAAGGCCGACATGAGAAGGGACCTTAATAAGATCATGGACACCCAGAAACCTTATGAATGGCTTCTATATAAGCTGTATCCTTCTGATTATGACGCAGGCCCTTCGATAATATACGACAGGCATACCCTGTATGAGAGGCTGAGCAGGCTTGAATGTGTGGGGGATAAGAAGAAGGATCCGGCTCCGCTCGTAGAAATACGAAATGACAACGGTGATTTTTACCTCTATGACAATATAGTCGATCATGTTGATCCGGAGAAGCTGACCGATAAGGTCGCATCGGCCCTTGATACGGCAGACAGGGCCGTGCTGGAAATAGACATAGACGACTGCTACGAACCTCACGTTATTCCGGATAAATTCGATAAGGCTGTTAAGCTTTACGATAAGATCAACACTATTTCGAGATCGAGCATAACCTTTGCCGATGCACCCCTGTCGTATACCCTTACGGGGAATGTGGTTGAGAGGTGGCTTAAAACAGGTGAAGACGGACTGCCGGAAGAAGATGAGAACGGAAATCTTGTGATTGACGAAGAAAAGCTTAGCGGATATACTGATACATTGTCGAAGGTTTTCGATACAACAGGGTCGACAATTGACTGGAAGAAGCAAAACGGAGAGGTTGTCACCATTAAAAATGCAATGCCGGGTTATCTGGTTGATAAAGAAGCAGAGGCTGAGAAAATAAAGGACACCTTCCTTAAGGGCGGCAACGTAAAGAGAATTCCAATATATTCGGAAACCGGTAAGGGAAGAGGACAGGATATAGTCGGCAAGACCTATATTGAGGTTGATATGTCGGCACAGAAGCTGTATTATTACGTGGATGGCAAGCTGACACTTGAGTCTGATGTTGTAACAGGCAATATTGCGAGGGGCAACGGAACACCGGCCAAGCT
>DPZM01000143.1 GCA_003535955.1 Lachnospiraceae bacterium
CTCTTTATGTTTGACGAGACGAGGATCAACCGGCTGCAGATAGAAAATGATGAGCAGAAGCTGTCGGTGGCCCTTATCTATATAGACAATTTCGATGAGGCCCTTTCAAGTATCGAGGAAGTAAGGCGTTCACTCCTTGTTGCCCTCATCGACAGGAAGATCAATAAGTACATGTCCTCCTATGACGGACTGGTCAAGAAACTTGAGAAGGATAAATACCTTGTTCTTCTTAAGAAGAAATATCTAAAGGATTTAAGTGAGAACAGGTTCGGGCTTTTAGAAGATGTCAAGACCGTAAACATCGGTAATGAGATGTCAGTGACACTCAGTATCGGTGTCGGAGTAGAGGCAGGTTCATACCTTAAGAATTATGAGTATGCAAGAACTTCAATAGATCTTGCTCTTGGCCGGGGCGGAGATCAGGCGGTAGTCAAGACACCTGAGAACATTACATATTACGGCGGCAAGAGCCAGATGTCGGAGAAGAACACCCGTGTTAAAGCCCGTGTTAAGGCACATGCCCTCCGCGAGATCATAGAGGGTGCCGACAAGATAATCGTTATGGGCCATAAGATGCCCGATGTCGATGCATTCGGCTCAGCCGTGGGAGTTTCCCGTGCGGCCAAGTCATTCGGTAAGAAGGTGCATATAGTCGTCAATGAACTGACGACTTCGATCCGGCCTATTTACGAGACTATGATGAACTCAGGCGAGTATGATGACGATCTTATCTTAAACAGCATGCAGGCACTTGAGGCGGTCGACCCACATACGGCCCTTATCGTGGTAGATGTAAACAGGCCCAGCCGTACGGAATGTGCCGATCTTATTAGCAGATGTAAGACAATAGTGGTACTCGACCATCACAGGCAGGGTTCGGAGAGGATAGACAGCGCAACCCTTTCATACATCGAACCCTATGCTTCATCTGCTTCCGAAATGGTTGCCGAGATACTTCAGTATATAAGTGAGGACATAAAGCTTAAGCCGATAGAAGCCGATGCCCTGTACTCCGGTATGATGGTGGATACCAATAACTTCCTCTCAAAGACCGGTGTACGTACCTTCGAGGCTGCAGCCTATCTTAGAAGGAACGGGGCTGATGTAACCCGAGTGCGTAAGCTGTTCAGGACCGATATGGATGCTTACAGGGCCCGTACCGATGCCGTAAGGAACTTCGAGGTATTTGAGAATAAATATGCCATTTCCCTTTTTGAAGGGGACGGTATCGATTCTCCGACAGTCATCGGGGCACAGGCTGCAAATGAGCTTCTTAATATAAACGGGATCAAGGCATCCTTTGTCCTTACCGATTACAACAACATGATATATATTTCAGCCAGATCCATAGATGAAGTAAATGTCCAGATAATAATGGAGCGTCTTGGAGGCGGAGGACACCTTAATATCGCGGGAGCCCAGCTTGAGAATGTGGGTCTTGCGGATGCAAGGAACCTGCTTATGGAGACGCTTGAAAACATGCAGAAGGAAGGTGCTATATAAATGAAGGTGATTTTGCTTGAAGACATTAAGTCCCTGGGTAAAAAGGGAGATGTGGTGGATGTCAGTGACGGATATGCCAAGAACTTCCTCCTTACAAAGAAAAAGGGAGTAGAGGCTAACAGCAGGAACTTAAATGACCTTAAGCTCAAGAAGGCAAATGATGAGAAGGTTGCCGCTCAGAACTTACAGGACGCGAAGGACCTGGCGGCTTCACTTGAAGAAAAGACAGTGGTTGTAAGGCTTAAGGCAGGCGAGGGCGGTAAGACCTTCGGATCCGTATCCAGCAAGGAAATAGCCGAGGAAGCCAAGCTCCAGCACGGCCTCGATATAGATAAGAAGAAGATCGTGATAAATGACCCCATTAAGAGTCTTGGGACATATGAGGTTACGATCAAGCTCCACCCCAAGGTATCAGGCAAGCTTAAGGTTAAGGTCGAAGAAGAGTAAGGTTTTATGATGGAGGCTGCCCGGTGAGTGATGCAGTGATGAAGAGGATAATGCCTCATGACATGGAAGCGGAACAGTCGGTCATAGGCAGTATGCTCATGGATAAGGATGCGATCGTCGTCGCATCCGGTATACTTAATAAAGACGATTTTTACGAGAAACAGTACGGTATTTTGTTTAGTGCCATGGTCGAGCTGTATAACAGCTCCAAACCCGTAGATCTTGTCACCCTCAAGGCCAAGCTTCAGGAGATGGATGTTCCCGAAGAGATAAGCAATATGGAGTATATGGTGGATATAATCAACAACACCTATACCTCTGCAAATATCAGGGAATACGCCGGGATAGTGAGCGATAAGGCAATACTCCGCAAGCTTATCAGGTTTAATGATGAGATAAGCAACGAGTGTTACAATCCCAGGGAATCCACGGACGAGATACTGGCTGAGGCAGAGAAGAAGATATTCAATATCGTATCAAGACGGGGCGGGGATGACTTTGTGCCCATCCGCAGGATAGTTCTCGATGCCCTTGACCATATAAGCCTGGTATCGAAGAATAAGGGTGATGTTACCGGTATAGCAACCGGATTTACCGACCTTGATTATAAGACGGCAGGATTACAGCCGTCGGATCTTGTCCTGATCGCTGCCCGCCCTTCCATGGGCAAGACTGCGTTCGTTCTTAACATGGCCCAGCATATCTGTTTTAAGGATCACAGATGTGCCGCTATATTCTCGCTTGAGATGAGTAAGGAACAGCTTATCAACAGACTGCTGTCCCTTGAGTCGAAGGTTAATTCCCAGGCCATAAGAACAGGGTCGATGAAGGACGGTGACTGGGAGAGCATAATTGAAGGTGCCGAGACCATAGCAAAATCAAGCCTTATAATCGATGATACTCCCGGTATCTCAATAGGGGAACTAAGGTCCAAGTGCCGAAAATACCATCAGGAAAATGAATTATCGATCATAATAATAGATTATCTGCAGCTTATGTCGGGCAATGGTAAGACGGATTCAAGGCAGCAGGAGATATCGGAGATATCAAGATCATTAAAGGCCCTGGCCAGGGAGCTTAATGTTCCGGTAGTTGCCCTGTCCCAGCTGTCACGAGCGGTTGAAAAGAGAGATGATCATCGTCCTATGCTGTCCGACCTTCGTGAATCGGGGGCCATCGAGCAGGATGCCGATGTGGTTATGTTTTTATACAGGGATGATTACTACAATAAGGAATCGGATAAGAAAGGAATAGCTGAAGTCATAATAGCCAAGCAGCGTAACGGCCCGATAGGAACCGTGGAGCTTGTGTGGCTGCCGGATTATACAAAGTTTGCAAACATGGCGAAAAAGTGAGAAAAACCCTCAGCACCACAAGAAGAAAAAACAGACCCTCATGCTTGCATGAAAGGGTCTGTTTTTTCTTCTTGTGAAGTAGGCGAGTGCTTGACGAGCCTACGCATCTCAAGTGCGAAGCACTTGAGATGGTGCTTATTTCACTATCAGTCAGCTTCGATAGCCCCAACAGGACATGCTCCTGCGCATGCGCCGCAGCTAACACACTTATCGGGATCGATCTCGAACTTGCCGTCACCGGCCGAGATAGCGCCTACAGGGCACTGAGCCTCACAAGTACCGCAGCTGATACAAGAATCACCTATAACATAAGCCATAGCATTACCCTCCTTTTATATAATCCATTATAGAGATTATAACCCAAGAGTCCGCTGTTAGTACACGCTAAAGTTGGGTTTACTTCAGGGAAGCACGCCGCTTCCTTATTCCCTCAAGGATAACTTCCTTCTTTTTTATAACTTCATTCTTGTCCATGGCAGGTACGCCCTTAAGGGGATAATCATATCCCAGCTTCTCATACTTTACCACACCCATTGTATGATAGGGCAGGACATCAAGGGCCTTGAGGTTATGAAGACCGCCAATAAAGAAGCCGAGTTTAAAGAGATACTCATCATCATCCGTATACCCCGGAACAACTACATGCCTTATCCAGATATCGACATCCTTGGTGTCAAGATATTCGGCGAAGGCCAGGATACCGTCATTGGGCTGGGACGTAAGTTCCTTGTGTTTTTCGGGATCGATATGCTTGATATCGAGCATTACAAGGTTTGTAAGCTCCATAAGCTTATCAAGCTTCTCTATTAAGGTAGCATTGCCGGGCTTGAAGGCAATACCCGATGAATCGATACAGGTGTGTACGTTATCTTTCTTGGCCAGGGTGAAGAGATCGATAAGAAAGTCAACCTGCATGAGAGGTTCACCGCCCGTTACGGTAATGCCGCCCGTCTTATAAAAGGGTTCATTCCTCTTGTACTGGGCATATACCTCTTCGGGTGTCATTTCCGTTCCGCCAACCATTGCCCAGGTGTCGGGATTGTGGCAGTAGAGACACCGCATGGGACAACCCTGTACGAATACGACGAAGCGGGTACCCGGTCCATCTACGGTTCCAAAGGATTCAAGTGAATGTATTCTTCCGTTCATAATGTGGTCTCCTTATTCTGCACTTGTTGATAGCAGGCCTGATATGGATCAGTCTATCTGATAATTTTACAAAAAAAAAGATGCAAGGGCAAGCATGAGATGTATTTTATGCGCATGGCTCTGAACGGTTACAAATAAAACGACCCGGCTTGCATGAAGGTCTGTCTCGAAAAAACAATGAATACATGAAAAGCAAGAAAGGTTTCAGAGCATGAAGACAGAAATACGCCGGATCGTTCTATTCCCTATTTAAGGTATAAATTCGCACTTGGTTTGACCGGACATTTAACCCGCTTGGTACAGCATCTGTTAACAGTTACATTCGTGATACAAGTTGTGTCCGGTGAAGGCTTCTTTCGCGTGTAAGAATCAAATAAGTAAGTTTACGTTAAGATCGTCGAAAAACGATTGATTATGGAATTATTTTACTATCATGCACTTTGGAGAAAGTGTTATAAATGAGTAAAATTGACAGCCTTACGGCTTAAGACACCTGAAAAGCTCAGGCGCAGAGTAGTGTCGAAGCTTCGTACACTACTGGAAAAAAACTCAAATATGAGGTAAAATATATATGAGTAAAAGTATTCTTACGACCCTCCTTTCGTTACAGTTTACGAAAGAAGTCTTCGGGGGACATAGTACAATATGAAGGAAATGATTTCAAGGGTTTTGGAGTGATTTTTTCAAAACCGTAAATATCACCAAATGTCAATGCGTTTGCGGGGTGTAAAAAATGTGAAATTTTGGTGATTTTTCCCAAAAGCGGTTATTGACTAATGGATTTTATTCGATATAATTATTAGGATAAATATGAGAAGAAAGGATGTGATTCTATGAAGCTCGAGAAAGTTAACGAAAACCAGATCCGTTGCACGCTCACCAAGGCTGATCTTGCCGACAGGCAGCTTAAGATCAGCGAACTGGCCTATGGTACGGAGAAGGCGAAGACGCTTTTCAGGGATATGATGCAGCAGGCTTCATACGAATTCGGATTTGAAGCCGAGGACATTCCTTTGATGATAGAAGCGATACCTTTATCAGCCGACTGTATCGTACTTATAATAACCAAGGTTGAAGATCCTGAGGAACTGGATACGAGGTTTTCCAACTTCGCTCCTTCGGTTCATGAGGATGATGGTGATTCTTCCATAGAGAATATGCTCCAGACTTTTTCCGAGGGTACCGAGAATGTGCTTGATCTCTTTAAGCGTCTCAAGGAAGAAACAGAGAAGATAGTAGGTGACGGACAGGCACTTCCGGCTAAGGAAGCAGCTTCTGATGAAGGGGAGCTATGCAAGGTATTCTCCTTTACCGATCTTGACCAGATAACCAGGCTTGCACATGTTCTGTCGGGTTTCTACACAGGCAGGAGTTCACTCTATAAGGATGACAGGAACGGTAGATATCTGCTCTTCCTGTTAAAATCCAACCATACGCGCGAGGACTTTAACAAGGTATGCAATATAGCATCCGAATACGGACTCATGGAGAACCTTACGGATGTGACGATCGCTTATCTTGATGAGCACGGCGGCCTGATCATCAAAGATGATGCACTTCAGAAGTTAATGTTTTCGTGAGGGTACACCATCGGTATATGACCGTAAAAAGAGAGACTGACGGAGCGATGCGTAATATGCTGTTTTCACCAATGCATACGTCGCTCTCTTTTTTTGCCCTTTGACCGGCATAATTATCAGAAAATTTTAGTTTCAATGGATTTTTGACAATTTCTTTGGTAAAATTGGATGTGATTATCGACACCTAATGAAATTTGAACCGAATTCATGAATAACGATAATTCTCACAACAGGTAAGGAGAGAGATAACAATGAATGATGAAAAGAGTTTAGGCATTAAGGTTAATCCGACATCCAACACGGCGATAACAACACTTATCATGTTGGCTAATGCCCACTACGAGAAGGCTTTGGCAATACTTGAGCGAATGGGCGTGGATAAGGAAACGATATTTCACGGAGTGGATCCTTCGGATATGGTAAACAGGCCATCGGATATAGTCAGGGAGCTTCGTTATGTTGCTCTAAACAGAACGATAGAGGAGTGCGGTTTGAATGTACTGATGGATCTCCCCTGCGGCTATACTCCCAAGGTGTTTGATTTTACGGAAAAGGGTATGCAGTATATCGGCTGTGATCTCCCGGTCGTGATCAATGATTTTTCACCGATCATTGCTTCCATGACAGATGATGAGCAGAAAAAAATGATCGATTTTGAGGTGGTTGATGTTACAAATTACGAAAGCATGAAGGCCGCAGCCGACAAGGCAAAGGGACCGGTCTGCATTGCCACGGAGGGGCTTACCGTTTATCTTACTGAGGAAGAAACAAAACAGCTTTCCTTAAATATCAGGCGTATTCTTGCCGAAAAAGGAGGCTGCTGGCTCAACTCGGATGTGGAGACGTTTGACTATTATATGGCTGTATATAAAGCGGTTGCGGGAGACCGGGCCATGGAGCTGTTGCTTGCGTCAAGAAAGGGATTCAGCGGTCAGTCGGATACGGATCTTCACAAGAATAAAGCAAGTGTTGTAAGTAATACCGGCGGAAAAATGTCCGTG
>DPZM01000011.1 GCA_003535955.1 Lachnospiraceae bacterium
ACATATACTCTTCAAGTTCGAGCAGGTTATTCTTGGGATTCATCCTTACAACCCTGTTTTCTGTTTTCATTGCTGCACTCCTTACTTAATACTATATTCGAAGCAGGCTTTAAGCACTGCACCTTTAACATTATAACTGTAAATATTCAATTTGCAAGAGTACGGCGCCTGCCCTTATAGAAGGCAAGTACGGCCGCCACGGCAAGCAGTCCAAAGCCTATGTACCATTTGAGGGCGATGGTCCCGACATCCCTGTTAAGTGTTCTTACGACAAGGCTCTGTGAATTCCCGGCAAGAGCCTCCTCGTTCTCGACCGAGAGCACATGCGTCTCTTCCTGCATGGTGTAGAATACAAATACCGAGAAATGCCCGGCTATAAACCTTATCTTGTCATTACCGCCATGATTGACGATCTCGCTTGATATTTCCTTTAGCTCACCGTTATCATCTATTGCTCCGACATTTATGGACGAAGCCAGGGTCAGGCTGCCGGGTATAGGCAGCTCCATATCCACATTCTTGCCTGAAAGCCTCGATATCGGTATGCCGGTACTGTCCTCATACAACGATATGTTAAGAGGTACCGCCTCTATCCCGTCAAGGCTCCCATACCGTGATTCCAGTGCCAGGTTGCTGATGTCCTCCTTATCGGACGCATCGCTTATCTTAATATGGTAGCCTCCGTCCACTCCGCTCATGTTGGCTACAGCTCCTTCTTTATCCGGGCTTATTGACGGATCCATGTATACCCTGACGTTTCCTTCTCCCGCATCGGTTATACCCGGGAGTTCATCATCGCTGCCGCTGTCATTCTTAAATTCTTCGCCGTTCTCGGTATAGATCTTACCTTCATACATCTGATCTTTTGACAGCACGCTGAAGTAGGATACCCTGGCTTCATTCGGGATGAGCGCATCATTAAAACCCTTGAAGGCTCCCGTCCTCAGATCATGTGCCGACAGCCTCGTGGCGGTGTTCTTATATGAAGAAACCGGAATACTCTCACCGTCGAACAGTACCGTATTTCCTTTATTGCCGGTATCAAACGCTCCCAGACCTATGCTTTTTACCGAAGCCGGTATGACCACCCCTTTAAGCCCCGTGTCCTTAAAAGCACGGTCCTCAATGGTTTCCACGGTTTGGGGAAGCTCTATCTTTCCCAGTCCCTTGCAGCCCCTGAAGGCTTCCTCCCCTATGGTTATAAGACCTTCAGGAAGTGTCACTCCGGTGATGCCTGTGTTTTCGGCGAAACAGCCCGGGCCTATGGTCTTTACGGAATCCGGAACGGTTATGTCTCCGTCCGGTCCCCCATAGGCAAGCAGTACCCCGTCACCAACCGTAACAAATCCATCGGGGCCGGCTGACTTTAACTTATCATCAAGCCAGGGGGTACCTGTAAAGGCTCCCAGTTCAACTGTTTTTACACTGTCAGGCACGGACACGGCCTTAAGGTCCTTACAGTTGTAGAATGCCGCATATCCTATATTCTCAACCCCCTGGGGGATGGAAATATCTTCAAGTCCGGTCCTTGCAAAAGCAAAATCACCTATTTCTTTAAGCCCCTGCGGAAGGGATGCTCCCGTAAGCGAACCCGCCCTGTAAAAGGCCCTGTTTCCGATCCTTGTGATCCCTTCGGGAATGGCCATGTTGCCGGACACTCCTTCGGCTCCCGTAAGGGTCGTGCCCACCGTCCTGTAATTACCGTCCCTGTATACCTTATCGCTGACAGGAACCGGATCGGGTACCGAATCCTCATATTCCGAAACAGCTGGATCATACCCCTTTACCGGTATGCTTCTGTCTATCATAAGCATGGCCCTTCCCCCGACGACCTTGCTTGATGCCAGTTCACCCGGAGTTTTACTGTCCGAGTAATCCGGAGTCATTGAGCTCACATAGGGCATGTTATCTATCTGCTTTTTTTCGACAGCGGATCCCGATACCGTCGCGTCAAATGTATTGGAACTTACCGTATCAATATAGTCCGCAAAAAGCTGCTCAGGTACGTTCTCCTCCTCTATCTTGCGTTCTGCCTCATCCGCATCATAATAATTGACGGTCACACCATCCGTAAGGTAGAAGGCCTTATCATCGATATATCCGAGAGTATCGGGCACAGTCACGTTCTTAAGGCTGTAACAGTCAGCGAATGAATAAGGCATGAGTGACTCTACCCTGTAGGGAAGGTCAACCCTCTCAAGTCCCGAACAGTTGGCAAATGCATACTCGGGAATTTCCTTAAGCTTCGAAGATAAGGCAATGTCAGTAAGCTGGCCCGAACCCCAGAAGGCGTACTCATCTATCGCTTCAACGGTTGATGGCATGTTATACGAAGACTTGGTCCTCCCTGCCAGGTATTGGACCACCCTGGTTCCGTCCTTGGAGTAAAGGACACCGTCAACGCAGATGAAGGAGGGATTGTTTGTCGCAACCGTTACGGTCGACAGCTTGGGGCAGCCCGCAAGCGCACCCGAGCCTATCTCCTCGCACCTTGACGGTATGTTTATATACTTAAGCTGCTCACAACCCGAAAAAGCGCTGGAACCTATAGTCCTAACGCTTTCCGGTAAAACAGCCTGTATAAGGGATGTGCAGTTCTCAAACGCCGCAAAATCAATGGTCCTTACGGACTCAGGCAGGATCACCTTAACAAGGGATTTATTCCCGGCAAAGGCTTCCTTGCCTATGGTCTGTATGGTATTCGGAAGTGTAAGTATATCCTCATGACCGCTGTATTTGATAAGTGTCGATCCCTCGATCTCAAAGTCACCCTTCTGCACGGACGCATAGGGTGATTCCTTTGGCATACACATTATCATTACCGCAGTGATGCTTAAAAGAACTGCGATCAGTCTTCTAATCTTTTTCCCCATTTTGCTCCCCTTAATCCTGCAAAGTACCGGTTTCGCAGGTGGCTGCAATAAATGATCATACAGCTGCAACAGCTTCCTCGGAATCACGCTTCAAAAACATAAAGAGCGCTGCCGCAATAAGTCCCGTTACAAGGAACCATTTGGGATGTATCGGGTCTGCTGTCTTGGGCGTTGAATCCAGCACGCCGGCTTCCGTAAGGTTGGCAGTGTCCACATAGACCACATACGGCGAGAAGTGACTTGCCGTGAAGGTCATGCAGGGAACCGAATTTATTACCGTGAACTTGGGGGCCATCTTCTCAAGGCTCCCGCCCGCAGTGCTTCCTATCTTATTATTTCCGCCGTAAATCGCAAGATCGTCCGGTATCGGAAGTGTCACACTCACGGTAACACCGGCCGGAACAGGCGATATCTTGTTTGTTCCGGTAGAATCATAAAGGCTTATATCTATAGGAAGATACTTTATGTTCTCAAGCGAACCGAATTCTTTGGTAAGGGCTGCGGCTGCGCTGTCATTGGCCTCCTGGGTCTCGGATATCTTGACAACATAATTATCACTCGACCCGTTAACCCTGGCTGACATCTTACCGGTATCGGTGATACCCTTGGCGGATGATACAACATTTGTCCTTCCGCCCGTGGTCGCAGTGTTCCTGCCGCCCGCTCCTGCGCTGCTGCCGTTTATAAGTCCGGAAGCTGCTGCAGGCGAAGATGCATACCCGCTTATTACAATAGGTACCGTCGACGAGTTAAGGGTCGACGAATTCGAGCTCGATGCTGAAGAACTTGATGATGAAGAACTGGACGAACTCGAGGATGATGAGCTTGATGAACTAAAGCTGCTTGAAGTAGTTGTACCCCCGCCCCCTCTCTGGGAAGAAGACGTCGTGGTGGTCGTCGATGACGAACTCGTCGTGGTTGTTGTACTTGTACTCGAACTGCTGCTTGAAGAATCACTGGATGACGATGTACCCGGATCCGGTGACGAACTCTTATGTTTGAATACCACATCTTCCTTGATATGGTTTATATCGACTGTCTGTGCTCCGGGCGGATAATATACCTCCCACAGGGCGGGATCGCCCATACCTTCAGGCGGTATTGCTCTTCCGTTCTCCTTTACGTACTGGAAGGAATCCGGAGGATCACCTGCAAGCAGGACCGCTCCGTATTCATCAAGGAAGTCAACCCTGAACATATTATCTATGGGTCTGAATTCGATATCATCACCCAGGTCCTTATGCTTCTCTACGTATTCCTCAGGCGCATAACCCCTGTAGCCGTAAACGGTGGGAGTTCCGGTCATATCAAAAGCATCATCGCTTATGTCCACGTTCTTGCTGGGAATGGTAACCTTGTATGGTTTACACAGGCCGTTGAAGGCATAATCACTTATACTCCTTATTTCATTCGGGAGTATGATATCGCTCAGGTTCTTGCAGTTATTGAAACAATAGCTGGGGATCCTCTCAACATGAATAGCCGATGACAGGTCCACCTGTGACAGATAAGGACAGTTTTTGAAGGCGTTGGATGCTATTTTCGTAACCTGCGACAGGGTTGGATCATTGTCGTAATTTATCCTTGGCTCATTGATCTTATTCTGATTGTTCCGAAGCTTGTCATTGCCGCGCCCGTACAGAACTTCCTCAAGCGTTGTATCCGTACCGTCGTAGCTGTATATTATCCCGTTTTCACACCAGTAGTATTTATCGTTCTTGGTCGCACTGTCTTTGGCGTTCTCATTTGTGAAAACCACATTCCACAGGCTGCTGTCCGGAGTTCCGTTTTTCCAGTTATAATTATCGTCATCATAATCAAAGAGGAAGGGCCTTACCCCCATATCGGTGATGTTTTGGTCGAATATCACCTCTTCAAGGTATCTGTCATCCTTGAATACCCCTTCATCCTTGGGCAGCTTGGTAACATTGAGCTCTATTTTCCTTACATAGCTGCCGTAATAATCCGTAGTGCCCTGGATACCTCGCATATAGTCTTTATCATCGTATTTGGTGTAGCTGTCAGCCTTGCTCACGCTCGTGTTTATGGCCTCATCCAGGTAGTCTATGCCTTCCGGAACGGTTATCCTTATAAGGTCGTTAAGGATCTCGTCTTCATTAACGGTGAGCTTCTGTGACTTCTGCTTATTGATGATATCCGCTATCGTATAGGGTTCATTACTGCTGTCATATCCTACCATGGTATTCTGCGTCGGATATGTTATGAGCTTGGTACCTATTTCTTTCTTGCCGTTATTGTCGGTAGGGTTATATCTGGCTGCCAGGTTCTCGGGATTACCGGATGCATATGTAATGTAGCTGTTCCTGTCGCTGCTGACCATATTGTCGGTGCCGGCTGTTTCCGGATATATGCCGTACTCCACCATGGTTCCGTCAGCGCTTATGTCCACACTTGCAAGTCCCAGAGCGAACCTGTAAGGAATGTATGAAGGATCCATCTTACCCTTTATTACGAGCCAGAGGCCATCCTCATTGGTACCGAATATCCTTGTGTCACCTCCGCCCAGCCTGTTGAGGCCGGCATTCAGAAGGTCCGCGTCGCCAAAGGTTGACATTCTTCCTGTTCTGAAAGCATTTGCTCCTATGGACACAACATTAACGTCAGTCACTTCGGATGAATCATACGGTGCATCCCTGAAGTCCACTTCAAGAAGTTCCCCGCATCTTTGGAAACAGCCCGCTCCTATTGTCGTGGGGCCATCCCCTCCGACCTGTTTGAACTTCACGTACTTAAGGGCCGAACAGCCGTCAAATGCCTGGCTTCCGACATCAACTCCCTTTGTTTCTATGCTGACAGTCTTAAGACCCGTCCCGTCCATAAAGGCCCTATCACCGATAGAAACAATATTGTTCTTTATGATCAGTTCTTCAAGATTCCTGGTCTTGCTGTTCTGTATAAGGGCATCCGGACCTATACTGTTGATGGACTCCGAGCCGATAGTCTCGGGTATGGGGAGTGAACTCTCCGGTTCCTCATCCTCTAAGGGTTCTATACTGTCTATGCAATGATCGCTGAAGCTGAACCTGTATTTACCCATGATGAGTTCCATGACATCCTTACCCGTCGCATCGTCATGATACTTATATGTATTCGAATAGTTCTTGGCACTCACATGAGCTGCCGACTCACTGTCCTTAGGGTTGGGACCCTCTATAACGAACTCTTTGGAGACCGTCTCCTTGTTGTAATCGGGATGAACCTCCATCGCGTACGGAAGCGTTGTTTCGGTTATAAACTGCCAGTCATCATAGGGCTCGGCCATATTCTTGAAGAACTTAAGCCTCTTAAGGCCTGTACACTGGTGGAACATATACCTGCCGAGCTTTCTGGAGGTTCCCGATCCGTATGTCCCGCTGCCGTAATTCTCGGGCAGTTCAACATCGGTAAGTGTCGTACAGCCTGCAAACATACCCTCAAAGTCATATCCCTTGGGATCCGTCTCCGCATTCTGGCTCTCAAGTCCCTCATACATCTTTACTGAAACAGGCCTCGTGAGCGCAAAGGCATATGGGCCCACTATCACCTTCTTACCTGACCCGGTATACTTACCGAACAGACCGTTTATGTCGGTCAACTGGGGGCACCCGTAAAAGGCTCCCGCACCTATCGTGAGGTCACTGTTGTCCGGAAGGACAAATCCGTTGTCCTCGTTGATGTTGCCGCCGTTAAAAGCACAATTCGCGAAGGCCCCGTCTCCTATGGTCTGAAGCGGTGAACCTTCGTCAGGGAACTTAACCTTGGTAAGATGGTCGCAGCCCCTGAAGGCCTCACAGCCGATGGTCGAAACCTTATTGTTCATCTCAACCTTCTTGAGGGCTATACAGCCCTTAAACGCTCCGTCACCGATGCGTTCAAGCTCACTCTGGGATATGTTTATGGTTGTCAGGTGCCTGTTGCCTGCGAAGGCTTCATCGGCTATCTTCCTTACATTGGCCGAATCATTGCAGGCATAAAATCTTCTGTCCGTGATCTCCCTCTGGATCACGTTATCGGAAACGGTTTCGCTTTCAAAGAACTGGAACATATAGTACTGCATGGGGATGGTAACGTTCTCTGCCGTTGTTATCGTCCTGTTTATGAGGGTTCTCCTGACCTCAATGGCGGGATCCGACGGATCCGGGAAGGTGACTTCTTCTCCGTCCGAACCGACATCCCTGCAGAAGCATACACCATCCCTTAAAACCACATCACCGCTGAAATCAACATCATATCCGTAGAATTTCTGCAGTGTACAGTCATTTGCGGGATTCGCGATATTGAAGACAGGGACGGGAGTTCCGTCCAGCCTTCTCATGCCGGACATGTCTATTTTGAAATATTTCTGTCCGTTGAGTTCCACATACTCCTGACCGTACGGAAAGGCGTAATACGAGGGGTTTGTATCTCCCTTTACACTCGTGCTTCCGTCATTTATAAGAGTGTAGTGATGTGTTGTTCCGGAGGCATCCGGTTTCTTCCCGAGAACGGCATCCAGCTCCATGACGGTCTCGTCACGGTCAACGTATGCCTGTGTCCGCTGCTGTGTCGGGATAAGTGATATTATAAGCGCAGAAACAAGGAGTAACGAAGCTATCGTTCTCCTTGCCCTCTTCTTCATTCTGAATTTTCTTCTTTTAGTGGGTTTTGCAGACCTTAACCTGCCCTGATCCTTAGTCATGATTCTCCCCTTGTCAACTAATCAACCTTCCTGGCTACCACTACGAACCGTTCGGCTCCCTCGCCGTAATCACAGGTCGATAGTGTTATCAGGCTGTCCCCGAAATAGGATTCAACTCCGGTATCATATAACGACATCCCCGCCATCTGGTTCATATTGGATTCATACTCCTGCGCGGAGTTGGCATCTACGAACTGATAGTACTTAAATGCAACCTCCGTTTCCTCATGCACGACTTCATTGAACACATACATTATCCTGTACTCGCCCTTCTCGTACAGGGTATCGAAGCTTATTATGGGATGCTCCTCGCAGAAGCTCTGCTTCTTATAGGAATCAAGCGCCCCGAACATCTTGCCCGACTTCATGTTGTGTCCGTATATTATGATGTTCTGGCTCCTGGGCCAGATACTGCACTCCTTGTCTATAAAGATGGAGCCGTTCTTATCCTTCTCCTGATTGAAGTTATGGTCAAGATAATAATCCTCATTTTTCGACTGCATCACCGGATAATCGATGGACGTCCCGTCGATCCTGATCCAGCCGATAATGCTTTTATTCTTAATATATAATGTATTGAATTCCTCAAGCATGGGCGGCGCTTGTGTTTCCTCATCAAGGGTTACCGTTGCCGGCCCGCCGGAATTCAGCGCTGCATTCGACTTCTTATTGTCCCTGATCTTAGCCAGATCGTTGAACTTACCCGTCGAATCCCCTGCCATATATATGTAGAAGGCGAAATACCCAAGGCTTCCGACAGCCGCAATCGCGCAGATAAAGCGGACTATACGCCTCGCCTTCTCCTTCCTGCTGATCTTCCTCTTACTCATTACCCCTTATTACCCCTAATGTGCATAAACATACACATTCATTTTACTATATCTAGTAAAAAAATCAAGCCATATTCGAATATATTGTGGGATGAAACAGGGGGACGGTTCCTCGTTTCACCTTGCGTGAACCGAGGAACCGTCCCCCTGTTTCATCCCTTGTTACCGTTACTTAACCACGATATTTATGATCTTGCCCGGTACGTATATCTCCTTGACAACCTGCTTAGCTTCCATAAGCCTGGCTACGGCTTCAAGCTCCTTGGCCTTGGTGAGGGCCGAATCCTTATCCTCATCCACTGCTATCTCAACCGTTCCGCGGACCTTGCCGTTAACCTGGACACCTATTTCGACCGTGTCGTCCTTACACATCGCCTCATCATACGAAGGCCAGGGCTCGTAGGCCAGTGTAGTGTCATGCGATAGCTTCTGCCATATCTCCTCACCCATGTGAGGGCAGATGCACGATAACATCTTAATGAAGTTGTCGGCGTACTCCTTAGGGCATTTACCCTCTTTATACACTGCATTTACGAAGATCATCATCTGGGAGATCGCCGTATTGAAGGCCAGCTTCTCGAAGTCATCCGTGATCTTCTTCACCGTCTTGTGGTAGATCTTATCAAGGGCCGGAACCTTCTCATCCGTAATATTTGACTCTTCCGTAAAGAAATTCCATACCCTGTTAAGGAACCTCTTGGCACCTTCGACACCCTGCTGGCTCCATGGCTTGCTGACCTCGAGCGGTCCCATGAACATCTCATATAATCTCAAGGTATCCGCACCGTATTCACGAACGATATCCGAAGGATTGACCACGAACTCGGGGAACCTCTTGCCCATCTTGATACCGTTCTCACCGAGGATCATGCCCTGATGCACCAGCTTCTTAAAGGGTTCCTTCGTGGGCGCAAGTCCCTTATCATACAGGTACCTGTTCCAGATACGTGAATACATAAGATGGCCTACAGCATGCTCGGGTCCTCCGATATATAAGTCAACGGGCATCCAGTGCTTAAGGAGCTCCGGATCGGCAAATTCCCTGTCATTATCCGGATCTATATATCTTAAGAAGTACCAGCTCGAACCTGCCGAACCCGGCATGGTGGATGTCTCTCTTACACCCTTTATCCCGTTATGATCGTACTGCTTCCACTCGGTCGCATTCTCAAGGGGTGCCTTGCCGTTCTTACCCTTGTAATCCTCAAGTTCCGGAAGGATAAGGGGAAGCTCATCGTCGTCAAGTACATGTATTTTACCGTCATCGGTATGAACCACGGGAACCGGCTCGCCCCAGTAACGCTGGCGGGCGAATATCCACTCGCGGAAGTGGTAATTGACCGTCCTTCTGGCCACTCCCATCTTCACAAGCTTATCGGTTATGGCTTCCTTGGCTTCCTCAACGGTCATTCCGGTGAATTCCTCGGAATTGATGAGCTTACAGCCCTTACCAAGGTAATCCTGCTTCTCGAACGCGCACTCGGATACATCTCTTCCGTCGATTACCTGCTGCATGGGGATATTATGGGCTATAGCATATTCAAAGTCACGCTGGTCGTGTGAAGGAACCGCCATAACGGCACCCGTTCCGTAGCTTGCAAGGACAAAGTCACCTATAAATACCCTTGCTTCCTTGCCGTTTACGGGGTTTATACAGGTTATTCCCTTAAGCTCGCAGCCTGATTTGGTCTTATTAAGTTCGGTACGGTCCATATCGTTCTTCTTAAGCGTCTCATCGATATAGGCCTGAACCTCTTCCTTATTCTCAATCCTCGGCATAAGGTCCTGAACGATCTTACCGTCGGGAGCCAGTACCATAAAGGTTATACCGTAGATGGTCTCGATACAGGTGGTGTAGATCGAGAACTCTCCTCCGCCCACGATCTTGAAGTCAACCTCAACTCCTTCCGACTTGCCGATCCAGTTACGCTGTATCTCCTTGGTGGATGTAGGCCAGTCTATCTCTTCAAGTCCCTCAAGAAGCTTCTCGGCAAAGGCCGGCTGGTCGATGACCCACTGCTTCATGTTCTTGCGGACAACGGGATAGCCGCCGCGCTCCGACTTACCGTCAACAACCTCATCATTTGAAAGAACCGTTCCCAGCTCCTCACACCAGTTGACGGGCATATCTATATACTTGGCATAGCCGTCAAGATAAAGCTGCTTGAATATCCACTGGGTCCACTTATAGAACTTAGGATCCGAAGTCGCTACCATCCTGCTCCAGTCGTAATCAAAGCCCAGCTCCTTAAGCTGCTTGGAAAATGTCTTGATATTCTCCTGGGTGAAACCGTTCGGATGATTTCCCGTCTTAACCGCATACTGCTCAGCGGGAAGACCGAAGGAATCATAGCCCATGGGATGAAGGACATTGTACCCTTGCATCCTCTTCATCCTCGACATGATATCGGTTGCGGTATAGCCCTCCGGGTGTCCCGCATGAAGGCCTACTCCCGAAGGATAAGGGAACATATCCAATGCATAGTACTTGGGCTTGGAAAAATCCCGGATATCCGTCTTAAAGGTCTCGTTCTTCTCCCAGTACTCCTGCCATTTCTTTTCTACAGCTGCATGATTATAAGCTTCTGCCATTTTTACTGCCTCTCTTCTTAATTATATGGAAAACAACTATCTTAGTATTTTATACACGCATTCCAATACTGTCAACTTTAAGCCACTGGGGACGGTTCTTTTTGACACGATTTGCCACTGAAACAGTTCTTCGACGCGAAGCAGGTCCCCGTGCCTCTCCGGTTGCTCAGCTTGCTGCCTCTTTAAGATGGGCTATCTCCTTCAAGGCATCCTGTAGCTGACCTGCCATTTCATCAATTTTGGCCAATGTATAAATTGTATGATAACTAATTGCAATGGACTTACCGGCGAA
>DPZM01000315.1 GCA_003535955.1 Lachnospiraceae bacterium
TATGGTCATAAAAAATCAAGGGGAACAAAGAAGATGCGTAGGGTAAAGTTTTTGTAGGGATATATGATTATTTCTCATGACAAGATTTGTGACAAGTTTTTTAATAACTTGCGGTTATATCGCATAAAAATGGGGTTGTCATAAACCTTGTCATAAGCATAGCAAAAGCCCCACAAACTCAGTGTTCATGAGGCTTTCAAGGCGCAGGGGATGAGAGAATCGAACTCCCGCTAAAGGTTTTGGAGACCCTTGTCATACCATTTGACCAATCCCCTATATCAAGCCGGTTATCACGCTCATTAAGCATTATTTAAAACCGACTTATTATTTATATCACAGCATCACTGCCTTGTCAACGAATTAGTTCAATCCGTTTCTTCAAAATTGATCCGCTTCTCCTCAACAACCACAGGTCTGTTGATAACACGGGTATTGATATTCAATATATACTCACCTATCAGACCTATAAAGAGCAGCTGCAGTCCGCCAAGGAAGAAAACACCTATTGTCATCGGGGCGGTACCTGCCATAAAGCTTGTCCAGTTAAGAAGTTTCATTATAAGATATACTATCGCGATCACAAAGCTTACGCCCGAACAGATGACTCCGACAAATGTTGCAAGACGAAGCCCTATCTTGGTGTAAGATGTGAAGCTTAACATAGCTGCATCATAGAGGGAGTAGAAGTTATTGTGGGTCTTGCCGGCACGCCTCTTCTGCTGCTCATATTCAACCTCTATCATATTGAAGCCGTCACCATACTCGGCTACTATACCCCTCATAAAGGGAATAGGATCATCAAGCTTACGCAGCAGCTCCACAAAGGTCCTGTCATAGAGGCCAAACCCGGTGAAGTGCTCAATCATCTTGACTGTGGACATATTCTTGATCAGCTTGTAATACACCGTTCTTAAGAAATATACGAATCCGGGTTCCTTACTGGATGTCTTGATACCGCTTATTATCTTATGCCCTTCTTCCCATTTCTTAACGAATACCGGAATGAGCTCAACCGGATCCTGAAAGTCACAACAGATCGGGATCACACAATCCCCGTAGCATTGACATATCCCATAGAAGGGCGAATTAAACTGTCCGAAATTGGTGACGTTGAAGATGGCCTTGATCTTCTTATTCCCGCTGCACAGCTTCTCTATCGCATCTCTGGTACCGTCGGTCGAGCAGTTGTCGATAAATACGATCTCATAATCATACTGAGGAAGCGTTTCATCAAGAACATTTATCACTGTCTTGGCCATCAGTTCAACATTCTCTATTTCATTGTAACACGGAATAAGTATCGAAATAGTTTTCATAAATACTTTAATGGGTAACGTTATATAAGTTATGCAGTTCGGCTGCAGAGTGATGGCCCATCATTTCATCTGCCATACCGGTATAGGACCACGTAGCTACAAAATAATCATACTCTGCCTTGGAGAACTGGGCCGGTCCGTCGCTGCAGTTGATCGTTACGGTTCCTGCTGCTGCCGCTGCTGCCTTGGCTGCCTCATCTGCAGCTGCCTGTGCCGCTTCCGCATCCTTCTTGGCCTGCTCGGCTTCGGCCGCCGCTGCATCCGCAGCTGCCTGATCGTTATTCTGCTCGGCAGGTTTCTGCTCTTCCTTCTTCTCCTCTTCGGGCTTCTTCTCTTCTTTCTTTTCTTCCTTCTTTTCTTCTTCCTTCTTGTTTGCAAGCTCTGCCTTGGCTGATTCTGCCTCCTCAGCTGTCACTTCCTTAAGGAATTCCGTCTTTATAAAGCACTCACGGCCTTCATAATTAATCTTAGTCCAATCATCTACCGACTCGATCCTTTCGTAAGTCTCACCCTGTTTACAGGTCCTTACGATCTCACAGTCCGTATTGGCCTCGGCACGCATACGTACATTATCGCCGGTTACCATCACAAGAGTTGCCGCTGTTGCATCCTCCTGCTCAGCTTCAGCAGCTTCCGCCGCAAGCCTTGCCTCTTCGGCCGCTTTCTCGGCTGCCGCCGCTTCTTCCTCGGCCTTCCTTGCCTGGTCAACAACCTGAAGGGTTATCTTATTACTCTCGATCTTGTCCTTCTTGATATAGACCGTTACAACGCCTTCCGCTCCGGTATGGAGTACGGCAGTACCGTCCTCGCTTCCCTTTTCGAAGGTAGCGGTCGCATCATCAACATTGTATTCGAGTGATTTGAGCTTGGCCTTGGATGGATTACCCTTGATCGAGAAAACATAGTCCTGATTGACGTCAAGCTCCGTCTCCGCGAAGTTGGGCGTAAGTGTTATCGACTTAAGCTTCTTGACATTCTTAAGCAGCAGCACTGCCACCGCAATGATTATCACAAGGATAAATACCGCTGCAGCCATAACCAACAACTGTGTCATTCTCTTTTTTCTCATTCTCGACCTGCTCATTTTTCTCTCCTTATTAATATAATCTATACTATGTAACTTATAATATCATATTTATCATTTATTGCAATGCAATCTCGGTTGTTCCCACATCGGCAAAGGTGTCATAATTGTCATGTACGGTAAGGCTTATCGGTGATACCGCGTCCTTAAGCGAAACTGCATATGCACAGTTTAGCTCCGAACCATCCGAAATCTGCATATCTTTATTATAGTATTCCTCCGGATATTCCTCCATCGCCGCAAAGGTATCACACGGTTCGCCGTTCTGTGTAACACTTATGGGGAACACATCCGCCAGGGCCTTCTGTTCACTGGTTTTGTTTTTAAAGCTGAAGTAGATAAGTGCAGCAGGATTACCGTCTGTATCAAGCTTGACAGTCACGTTGGTGCATTTAAGGGTGAACTTGTCATTATCCACATCCACTGATCCCGATGGTGCTGCCGATGCCACATCACCGGACCCCTGGTCTATCAGCTCTGAGTCCCCTTCAAGAACATCCTCACTCCCGGCCTCTTCAACATCAAAGTCCTCGGTTCCCGTATCACCCGTATCCTCCGGTTCAGGTTCGGGCTGCGTCTCCTCAATAGATGTATCGCTTACGATATCCGTGCTCTTATTGCCTTTTCTTATCTTCGAGAAGATACTTATGCAGATGGCCAGCACGATCAGGAAGATTATGCCCTCAACAAAGAGCATCATGTACTCCATGGACTTCTTGGATTCCTTCTCGGGATCCATTGCCTGGCTGCCGGTCTGCACGGGCTTATCTGCGCGGACAGGTCCTAAGGGTTCATTCCTGCCCGGACCGCTAGACCCTGCACTGTTTGCCGGCCCGTTATCATTTATGCTTCCGGGATTCACTCCGGCATTATTTATTATGGCTTCAGAAAGCGCATCATTACCTGCATTCGCAGAATCATTCGTCAGGCCAAGCGCCTTCTCTATCTCGGCGAACTGGCTTGTCATCCCGCTTGCCGTCTTTCCGGAACCTTTTTGCTCCATAGCGCCTATTATGGACTGCTTCTGTCCACCGGGTCCGGGTCTTCCTCCCTGAGCCTGCTGCCTTACGGGCTGCTGTCCCGGCCTTGAAGGCTGCCCACCGGGTCTTGCCGGCTGCTGTCTGTTAGCAGGAGGCCTGCCTCCCATCTGATTTCTCTGTCCTGCGGGAGCCCTTTTTACCGGACCCTGCTGCCCGGGCTGAGGATATTGGGCGCCTGCTGCCTGCTGTCCCGGAAGGGGCGGCATGGCAGGTGGCTGGTTAAGCACGTTCTCTGTCAATGCAACCGGAGATGTCTGCGATGTTATCTGCCTTATGACATCTTCGGTAACCGGTTCATATGTTGTCGTTGTGGTCGTTACAACTGTTCTTACAAACTTGGGACCATAACCCTGATCACCGTAGCCCGGGATCTGATGTATGGGGCCTTCCCATATCTGTGTGTTTGCAGGTTTCTTCTGCATGGGGCTTATCGGTGTTCTTGCCTCCGCCTGCGGAATGGGGCTGTAAAGAACGCTCCCCTGTTTCATGGGATTACCCGTATTCTGCCTTCCGGCCGGAAGTTTCTGTCCCCGTGCGGGTTGTCCGGCCTTAGGCCTGCCGTTTACCGGCTGTGGCCTGCCGTTTACCTGCTGTGGCCTGCCGCTTGCCTGCTGTGGCCTGCCGTTTACCGGCTGCTTCCGTTCTTCCCGGCTCTGCCCGGGTTCTCCGGCTTTGCCTTCCTGTGCTCCGGGTTCTCCGCCCTCGCTTCCCTGTGCTCCGGACTTAACTCCTGCCCCTGTCTGCCCTCCTTCAATATTGTTCATCAGGGCATCCAGCCTCTCTTCCGAGGAAAAGGGTTCCCTCTTGCTTACAGGTGTTTTGCTTCCTTCGGATGTTGTCCCCTTCCTGCCTGCCTCCTGTTTCTTCGCAGATGAAGGTTTATATTCTATTGGACCCGGTTTGTTAACCTTGGGGGCCGGCGGCCTGTCCGGCCATCCCGTCCCGGTTATCATTGGTCTCTCGGTCGGCTTCTTCACGGGCTTGGCCTGTTTCTTCATGGTCTGTGCGGTATCCTCGTTCCATACAAGCCCTATGGGAGCCGTAAGCTCCTTGGATACCTGGTTCTTCCCGCTTGACTTAACGTTAACCGGACTGACCACGACATTTCTGCCGGCCTTCTTCTTAACCGTACGTTCCCCGGCTATTTTTTTGTCTGCTGTATTTGCCTCGTTACTCATTTAAATATTTATCAGCATTTCCTTAAATATATGTCCGAATAGCTTACAGTTTGCCTTCCATGTCATCAAGATCTGCATAGCCGTAGGCTTTAGCTGTATTCTCCATTATCATGGCAGCAAGATTCTTACCGTTACCGGCAAGCTTTACAATGAACTGGCCGTAAAGAGCCAGTGTTTTATCAGAATATGTAAGGAGCTCTCCCCTTAAGTAGGTCTCGTACGATGTCTCATACTCCGTGTCGGATGAAGATCTTATTGATCTTGCATTCTTAGCTGCCTTGGGATATCTTGCTGCGAATTCCTCCATCCAGTCAACCTGAATGCCCGCGATCTGGTCAACGATAGCTGCCTTATTCTCACTTACCGGCGGCAGCGAATCCTTAATCTTTGCATATTCCGCAGGGGCTGTTGATTCTTCCATCCTTGCGTATTTCTCGGTTATAAGGTTCCAGCCCTGTTCATTTGCATTGTAAAAGTCGTCTATAAAGGACTCAAGCATCTCATCGGTCCAGGTATCATACTGTGCCCGCCTCATAATTGAGAATGTATCCCAGTCATCCTGGCATGAGGCCCTTCCACCCTCGTTTTGGACCTTATCGAAGGCCTGCCATTCAAGCATAACAAGCTCATTTACAAGATCCCTGTCACTTGTACCGGCGGCAGCGGCGTTCCCGACGCCTGTTATCATACACGAACTTAGGTTACTATTCAAGTTAATTTCCGACATTGCTTACCTCCCTTTTTTATATGTGTTAGTTTCCTTATAATATGTGACGCGTGAAACAGGGGGACGGTTCCTCGTTTCACTTTTTCCCGGGTCTCCTATATGATTCTGGAATACACATCCAGGAATTTCTCTTCTTTTGGCACCCCACCCGTCATGTTAAGCTTCTCCAGTTCTTCTATTATAATGGCTGCGACTATCTCCGTGGTCATCCTGATCCTCTCATCCCCCTTCGGCATATCATAGACCGCATTGAAGATATCCATGATGACTGCTGCCTTCTCAAGGTCTGCCATGCCCCTGTGCAGCCACTTATAATATGGTGCGTATTTTCTGTTCAGCAGATACACAAGCTTCATTGTATGCTCCATATAACCGGAAAGAGCTATCTCACTGGCCACCTTCTCCCCACGCTTTAACATCCTTACATAATTGTACTGGCCCATCTGAGCTGAATAATGCAGTTCCTGAGCGATCTTTCTCTTCCATATATGATCGGGATAGTACTTAAGTCCTTCCCTTATCCTTGCGAAATCACCCGTTCCTTCCTTAAATATCTCTCCGTTTGTACATTGGGACAGGTTGGCTTCATCGACTGTTCCGAAGAAAGCAAGCTCCATCCTGTTGCACTCTTCCTCAACCCGTCCGGCCTCAACGCCTGCGGTAATACCGGGTTCCGGTTTTTTATCTTCCTCACAAAGATGTCTTCTCTTACAGAATATATCAATATATGATAAGAGAAATTCCTCGCTTACATCAAGTATCCTTGCGTAGAATTCCCATGTTCTCATGACACCGGCTCTTTTACCGTCGGGAGGGATCACGGTCACTCTGCTAAATCCCATGAATTCGGCAGGAAGCCTGTCATAAGCCTCCTGCAGCTTATCCCCTATCTCATCATACAGGTCATCATCCAGCCATATGCAGAAATCAGGACCGAAATCATGGTCCCTTGAGAGAGGATCGTCAAACCCGTAGCATTGGGACCCCCTTCCTACAAGGCCAGCTGTTATCCTGTCCTCATATTCGGCGAAGCCTTCATGTATCATGGCCTGTCCGTATTCTTTGTAGAACCTGCGGGCAAGCTCCATCCCGCTTATCTCCTTATCTATGCCGCCGCTTACCTTAAGCATTTTTTCGGCTTCTGCCAGGTTTTCAGACACAGCGATATATCCGGGATTGTCCCTGCCCACCTTAAGCTCAAGAAGTCCAAGGGCCTTGGTGTAGTAGTTGACTGCACCCTTCAAGTCACCCTTCCTCATCTTAAGGTCGGCTATGGCATTTAAGCACCCGGGATAATGGAACTCATTTCCGCCGTCTTTTTCGAAGATATCCTCGGCACTTATAAGCTCGGCCTCGGCTTCATCAAGCCTTCCTAACATCAGACAGGTCTGGGCAAGATTGGTCCTTGATATGGCCTGTTCTATCCTCTTATCATCATAATTACTGATTATGGGTATCGCCTTCTTAAGGCAGAGCGCGCTCTTCTCGTGATCGCCCGTTTCCTGATAGAGGAGACTCATATTGTTATAAAGAGCCGCATAGAGATAGTCATCAGGAGCAAGAACCCTGTCATATATATCCTGTACCTGTTCGTAATCCTTAAGTGACTCTTCATGTCTTCCCATGGCCCGCTCAAGGGTGGCAATATTAAGCAGAGTGGTCGCATGGGAAACTGTCCCCGTTATTCCCATATCTTCACACAATCTGCGGGCATCACCGATCACCGCTTGCGCATCCGTGAATTTGCCCATGTAACGTAAGAATCCTATCAGTTCATTTACAAGGGTCAGTTCAGATGACAGATCACCTTCATCTCCTGCTTCCTTTATCTTATCCTTAAGGAATTCCTCTGTTTTCCTGCCTCCGTCTTCTCCGGAGATGGAATCCAATTGTTCCAGTACCTTATTTATATCCATACTATCCCTCTAAATTGTCACATTTGCTGACACATTGGTTCAGAACCAATGTGTCACTGTACATGCAGCAGCAGTACAATGATAAGATAAACAAGTGTAAATATACATCCGATCGAGAACATCATAAGGCCGAAGGATACGCTCCTTGCGGTAAGCCGTGTTGTCTTAAGGGCTTCGTCGAATGAGAATGCCAGCTTCTCCTCATAATTGACAAATCTGGGATTTTTCCTGCGGACTGTTTTATTCAATGCCCTCATTATCATGTTCATGGTCACACCCACAACATGGGTGAAGGCATTACCGTAAAGAAGAGGCCGCCTGGGTTCAACTTCCCTCAGCAGGGTCCTGTGGACAAGAGAGATCACATGATCTGCCATACGGTCACATATCCTTAATACAAAGGCAAGAACAAAGGGGATTATGTGCTGAAGCAGAGGTCTGTAAATAATATTTTCCATGTCAAGCCATTTAGGCCATGCATCGATGTATACGCGTTCACCTTCCTCCGTCTTCATAAGGAGCTTCCTTATTATAACAAGATAGATCAGTATCCCGATCGCTATGGAGATAATGGATCCCTTAAGGTTTGTGACCGAGAAGTATGCGATCGAACCCGCATGCTCCTGTCCGTGCATAAAAGGAATTGCAAGTGCAGCGATCCTGTCGGAAACCTTATAGGGCATAAGACCAAGAACAAGAAGAATAACCGTCGGCACAAGGATGGCAGCAGAACTTGCGGCGTTAAGATACCCCTTGTATTTATCGTTTTCATCATCAATGCCATCAACCATATTGACGTCTTCATGACTGCCGGGATGTCCTCCCCCTCCCGCACCCTTTTCGATAAAGACG
>DPZM01000219.1 GCA_003535955.1 Lachnospiraceae bacterium
TTTGCCGGGTGTACGCTTATAGATCCGATCATTACGATAAGATCGGCCTTGAAACCGGGGGATGAGGATAAGCTTAAGCAGCTTACGGAAGAATTGTTAAAAGAAGGCTAATAAGAAATGTATCAGTTTGTTACGGGTGTTCTGTATTTTACCATAGCGGGAATATTTGCGGTATGCTGGTTTGCCTTGAGAAAGTGGGAGAGCAGACTTCACACATATCTTTTCTTCAGTTGTGTTTCGAATCTTGTTTATGATACAGGCTGTCTGCTTGAACTTAGGGCTACCAATCAGGAAACGTATGTTGCGGCTCTTAAGATGGGATATCTGGGACGTATCTGGATAGGTTTGGCCCTGTTTCTGTTTCTTGCGGAGCTTAGCGGCACCTTTATACCGGGATATGTGAAAACCATAGCAGCCCTGATCCATGTAATAATATATTCAACTATTCTGGATATCGAACATACCGGCCTTTATTACAACTACATGGAATATGTGATGGATGGAGATTTTCCAAAGCTTATACACAGCGGCGGGCCCTTCTATTATATACTTACTGCCATGAACCTCTGTTATACGGTTGTGGGTATCTTCCTTATAACAAGGAAGTATATCCGGGAAAAAAATGAGATCGCGAAGAAGAGATATTTAATGATAGTCATTGCCATGTTTTTCGTAGGCGGTACCTATATAATATATTTTTTCAAGCTCATACCCCTTGCCAGAAAGTTCGATGTTATGGTCATTGGATTTGCCGTATGCATTGTATTTATGCTTATTGCGATCATTAAATACAAAATGCTGGACACCAGGGCGGCAGCCAGAAATTATGTTGTGGATGAATTGTCGGAAGCCATAATTGCAGTGAATACCGACGGGAAGATCACATATTATAATAAGCCGGCTGCGAAGCTTTTCCCCGAGCTTGACGATAATACCAATGAGGAAAAGTCGGATTCAAAAGTGTTCGAAGAGATCGGTATGATAATGGAATCAGGAGAGCCGCTGAAGATAAACGGGAAGATATATACGCCCAAGGCCAACCGTCTTACGGAAGACGGAGAAAATGCGGGAACCCTGTATACACTTACCGATGACAGCGAGCACTACAGGTATATGGATGAGCTTCGTGAACAAAAGCAGGTGGCCGATGAAGCAAACGAGGCAAAAACACAGTTTCTGGCAAATATGTCTCATGAGATCCGTACACCTATAAATGCGGTTCTTGGTTTTAACGAAATGATACTGCAGGAGTGCCGGGATAAGGATGAAGCCTTTTCAAATATAGGTTCATATGCTGCCGATATAAAAAATGCGGGTAACAATCTTTTGTCTATCATAAACGGTATACTTGATATTTCCAAGATCGAAGCAGGCAAGATGGAGATAGTTGAGGCTCCTTATTCCTTAAGCGGACTCCTGAATGATGTCAGTGACATGGTCTTTTTAAAAGCAAAGGAGAAGGGACTTGACTTTAAGGTGGATGTGGATGAGGGTCTGCCGGACGAACTGTACGGAGATAAGGTAAGGATAAGACAGGTCATCATCAATATACTTGCCAATGCCGTTAAGTACACGGATAAGGGAGAAGTATGGCTGACAGTCAGAGGTAATGGCGGAGACGACAATAAAGCGGGATCGATGCTTGCTCTTAAGATAGAAGTAAAAGATACCGGGATAGGTATGAAGGAAGAAGATATAGACAAGCTGTTCAGAAAATTCCAGAGGCTTGATCTTATCCATAACAGTACGATTGAAGGAACCGGTCTGGGACTTGCGATATCCAGACAGCTTATGACAATGATGGGTGGGACCATCAGTGTTGAGAGTGAGTACGGAAAAGGTTCGAAATTTATGATAGAGATTCCCCAGAAGGTCCTTTCAAACGAGCCGGTGGGGGATTTCAGGATGCGGTTTGAGAAAAATACCGTTGAGTCACAGTCGGGCGGAGAGGGATTCACAGCGCCGGATGCACATATTCTCGTTGTTGACGATACAAGGGTGAACCTTACCGTAGCCAAGGGACTTCTTAAAAACACACAGATTCAGATAGACACGGCAGGAAGCGGCGACGAATCAACAGAACTCACCCTCAAAAGATCCTATGATCTTATCCTTATGGATCAAAGGATGCCCGGCATGGACGGAACGGAAGCCCTGAAGATAATAAGAAGGCAGGAGGAGGGGTTAAACCGTGAAACACCGGTCATCTGCCTTACAGCCGATGCAATTATCGGAGCCAAGGAAAGATATATATCCGAAGGCTTCACCGACTACCTGGCAAAACCGATAAATAACCGTGAACTGCTTAAGATAATGGCAGAATATCTTCCGAAGGAGAAGATAATAAGATAAGGAGCAAAACTCTATATGAGACTGATTCTTATAAGGCATGGAGAGCCTGATTATAAAAAGGATTGTCTGACGGAAAGAGGAATAGAACAGGCTGAGGGAGCGGCTAAGCGTTTATTAAAGGAAGGAATATCCGCAATATATTCTTCGCCGATGGGCAGGGCTAAGGAGACAGCCGCATTTACGGCAAAGGCGCTGGATATGAAGGTCAGTGTTCTCAATTTTATGCATGAGATAGATTGGGGAGACACAGAGGATGATCACGAAGATAAGCTTGAATATGACGGGCATCCTTGGACACTCGGCTTTAAACTCCTGACGGAGAATACGGAATATGTCGGAAGCACTGACTGGTATAAGCATCATTATTTCAGAGATAATAAATGCCTTTCATACTACAGGATGGTTTCGCAACGAGTTGATGAATTTCTTTCTTCATTTGGGCTGATCAGAGAAGAAGGGCTGTATTATTGTGAAAAAAACTGCGATGATACGGTTGCGCTTTTTGCACACGGGGGATCGGGAGCTGTTTTGATATCGCATATTTTAGATCTTCCTTTTCCCTTTGTTCTTACGACTATGCCCTTTGGACTTTGTTCCGTATCGGTCATTGAATTCATACAGAGAAAGGGAGAGTTGACCATCCCCATCTTATCTCTCTTTAACGATATGGCACATGTTAAGGGAGCAAAGAGGGAACCCCTGGAATTTGAAAAATAGAAAGCTTTTTATTGCTATGATTGTGTGCCGGAATACAGTTTTGAAATCTAAGAAAATATACGGAGGTTTTATTAATGAAAGAACTTAGGGATTATGTGAGGAATATACCGGATTTCCCGGAGCCGGGAATCATATTCAGGGATATAACCACAATCCTTGCGGATGCGGACGGATTTAAGCTTGCGATAGATGAACTTAAGAAGCTGCTTGAAGGTGTGGAATTCGATGTAATAGTGGGAGCAGAATCAAGAGGATTCATTTTCGGTGCACCATTGGCATATGAGCTTCATAAGCCCTTTGTGCTTGTAAGAAAAAAAGGAAAGCTTCCCTGCGAGACAATATCACAGG
Organism: Lachnospiraceae bacterium; assembly: GCA_003535955.1. Lineage (GTDB taxonomy): Bacteria > Bacillota > Clostridia > Lachnospirales > Lachnospiraceae > UBA2868. Next base: position 3,418 of record DPZM01000219.1, read on the forward strand.
ATTATGATCTTGAATACGGAAGTGCTACGATCGAAATGCACAAGGATGCGATAAAAAAGGGTCAGAAGGTGGTTATTGTAGATGACCTTATTGCCACGGGGGGCACACTTGCAGCCTCGGTTAAGCTTGTTGAGCAGTTGGGCGGAGAAGTAAAAAAGATCATATGTATTATGGAACTTGCCGGCCTTAAAGGACGGGAAAAGCTTAAAGGTTATGATGTGGGAGCTGTTATCACGTATGAAGGGAAATAACCTTAAATGATCAGATATGAAATATCGGCACTGGTATCCCTTGCTCTTTTCTTTATGGGAACAGTGGCGCTGCTGCTTGGTCTCAGTACTTATTTTGATAATCCTTCATCCAGATCGGGAAGAAGGATGCTTCTTGCGTGTATAAGTATATTCATTTGGGATTTTGGTTACGGATGGATGGGTCTGTGCTATAACAGTGATTTTGCCTATATTCCCAGGGCAATAGCTCTTATATCCGTTATAATGTATATGTGTGCGGTTCTGAGCTATATAACGATTCTGTCCGGTTTTCCGCAGCGAGTAACAACGACCATTAATACCATCAGTTCGATAATCTATGCGGTTGCATGGTGGTTTATCATACAGAAGGATGCCGTAACCTTTCATGTAACACCTTGGGGATATTGGTATTCCAGTAAAAGCATTCCCGCAAGATATGTTCAGTTTTTGGCTATACTGATCGCCCTGTGCCATTTTTACATAGTTATGCTTTGGTGGGGCAGGAATGCGGAATATAAGAGGGAGAAATACCTTATCAAAAGGTTTAAATGGTTCGGTCCTATCCTGATAGTGGGGCTGTTGCTTGATACTATAATTCCTACCTTTGCGGGAACTCCGGCAATACCCGGAAGCGCAGTATTTGCATTTGCTTCGTCAATGCTTCTCTTTTTTATTTCCAAGGTATATATGACCTTCGGCATTTCCACAGCCAATGTATCGGGCTATGTATTCAGGGAAGTTAATGTACCGGTCATCATTTTGGATCCCAAGGGATATATTGAATTATATAATGAAATAGCAGGGTCAACCTTTGCAAGATTCGGTAGCCTAAAGGGCAAGAAGCTTGAAGATATAATTGAGCCTGTGACCAGATTAAGCTATGTTTCCGAAGAGTACAGGTCCTGGCTTATGTCCATTAAGGGACGAGAGGCTTATTGCCGCCTTGTGAGGTCGGTCATATATGATGAATTTAATGAGATAAGCTGTGAGATAATCTTCCTGCCGGATATGACTGATGCCATACTGTCCATGCAGATGGCTGATGAGGGCAGCAGGCTTGCGGAGGAAGCCAATAAGGCAAAGAGTAATTTCCTTGCCAACATGTCTCATGAGATAAGGACTCCGATGAATGCGATAATAGGTATGAGTGATATTATGCTGGCCGATAAATCGCTTAAGGAAGAAACCAGAAACCAGCTGAAGGTGATAAAGACCGCCGGTGACGGCCTGCTTGAGCTTATAAATGACATACTGGATATATCCAAGATAGAGTCAGGCAAGTACGAGATCATAAAGGAGGAATATGATTTTGCCAAGCTTATCTATGATGTCAGTACGATAATAAGGACACGCCTTGACGGAACGGGAGTTGAACTTAAGCTCTACGTTTACTCGGATATGCCCGTAAGGGTAATAGGAGATGAACTGAGAGTCAGGCAGATACTTATGAATATCCTGGGGAACGCGATCAAGTTCACAAAGGAAGGCAGCATAGAGATGAAATGCGAGTGCCGAAGGCTGACAGATGATTATGTGATCTATATTGATGTTACGGATACCGGTATCGGAATAAAAGAAGAGAACTTAAAGACTATATTCGGTGTATTTAACCAGGTTGATACAAGAAAGAACAGGAATATTGAAGGTACCGGACTGGGTCTTGCAATAAGCAGGGATCTGGCTCTTATGATGAACGGAGATATTACAGCCGATAGTGTATATGGCGAGGGATCGACATTTCATATAAGCTTTCATCAGGAGATTTCGGATGACCAGCAGCTGGGACCTAAAAAGGCAATGGATCTTGAGAATTTTATATATGAACCTGCCGGAGAAAAAGCTGCGGAAAAAGACAGGATCTCGGAGGAGGATAAGACCGGCAGGTACGAAGGAAAGAGCGTGCTAATTGTTGATGACAACATGGTAAACCTTAAGGTTTCGAAGGCTCTCATGGAACATTATGGTATGAATGTGGATATTGCCGAGAGCGGGAAGAAGGCAATAGAGATGGTTAAGAACGGTAATTATGACCTTATCTTCATGGATCATATGATGCCTGATCTTGACGGAGTTGATACGACCAGGCTTATACGCAGCCTTGATGATGAGAGGGCAAAGAACACTCCTATAGTAGCCCTGACTGCGGATGTAGTTGCGGGAACAAAAGAGATGCTGCTTGAAGAAGGCATGCAGGATTTCCTTGGAAAACCCATAAGGGATACGGAACTTAAGACAGTACTGAGGAAATGGTTATAAAAAAACACCGACCTTAAGTCTTAAACAAAAGATCAGTGCTTCAGTGCGCGATCAGGGGCTCGAACCCTGGACACCCTGATTAAGAGTCAGGTGCTCTACCAACTGAGCTAATCGCGCATGTCCTGCGACACAATAAGCATTATATTACAGGGCTGTAATATTTGCAATACTTTTTTTAAAAATTTGGTAACTATTCAGAACAGCACATATATTTTTAAATATGAACTTTCAAGCTGCGACGCGAAGTCAGTCCTTTAGGGCTTGTAAGGGACAGAGGATAATAAAAGATGATTTTTGAGACGCATGCGCATTATGATGATGATGCCTACAAGAGTGACAGAGACAGAATAATAAAGCTCCTTAAAGAGGAAGGAATAGCCCCGATAGTAAATGTAGGGGCTTCTCTTACGAGCACTGAAGATACGGTAAAGCTGGCACATGAATATGATCATGTTTTTGCTGCCGTGGGAGTACATCCGAGTGATTGCGAAGACCTGACAGAAGATAATATCAGGTGGTTAAAGGGATTATGCTCAGATCCCAAGGTTGTCGCCATCGGAGAGATAGGACTTGACTACCATTACGATGAACCGGATAAGGAAGTTCAGAAAAAATGGTTTGAAAGACAGCTTCGTCTGGCAAAGGAGGTTTCCCTTCCCATAATAGTTCACAGCAGGGATGCTGCCGCGGATACCCTTGAGATCTTAAGCAGGGAAGAATTTAAGGGAATACGGGGTATAATCCATTGTTTTTCCTACTCCCAAGAACTTGCCCGGGAATATGTAAAGATGGGATATCACATAGGTATCGGGGGAGTTGTGACCTTTAAGAACGGAAGAAAGCTTCAGGAGATAGCAGGATCGATCCCGCTTGAAAGCATAGTCGTTGAGACCGACTGTCCTTATCTGGCCCCTGAGCCATACAGGGGCAGACGGAATTCGTCGGCATATCTTACATATATAATCGAGAGGATAGCTTCTCTGAGAAATGCAGAGTATGAAGAGATTGAAAGGGCTACATATGAAAATGCAGCGGCCCTCTTTGGGGTAAGAGCGGATGGATAGGATAGCAAATGCATCAAAAACCATAGAAGTCATAAAAAAGCACGATTTTTCCTTTCAGAAAAGATACGGTCAGAATTTCCTGATAGACGGCCATGTGCTGGAAAAGATCATGGATGCTGCGGAAATAGGTAAGGATGATCATGTTATTGAGATAGGGCCCGGGATCGGCTCCATGACCCAGTATCTGTGTGAGCGTGCAGGCAGGGTAACGGCGGTTGAGATTGACAGGGAGCTTATTCCCATACTTAAGGAAACCCTCAGGGATTATGAAAATGTGAGTATAATAAATGATGATATCCTTAAGGTGGATATGGACAGGCTGCTTAATACGGATGAAAAGAAAGGCTTTGCCAAGGTTGTGGCAAATCTTCCATATTATATAACCACTCCGATAGTGATGGGACTTCTTGAAAATCATACGCCCCTTAAGTCCATTACCGTAATGGTACAGAAGGAGGTGGCAGAGAGGATGGTGTCAGGTCCGGGAAGCAAGGAGTACGGCGCCCTGTCCCTGGCGGTCAGGTATTACAGCGATCCGCATATTGTAGCCAATGTCCCGCCGGGCTGTTTTATTCCGAGACCCAAAGTAGGATCTGCCGTTATAAAGCTTGATATTTATGAGAAACCGCCTGTCCCGGTATCAAATGAGTCACTTATGTTCAAGCTTATCCGGGCGGCTTTTAACCAGAGAAGAAAAACACTTGCAAACAGTATTGCCAACGCCAAGGAGCTTGATTTTTCAAAGGAGGATGTGCTGAAGGCTCTTAATGAAATGGAGCTTAATGAAAACATCCGCGGAGAGGCACTTGCTCTCGAAGATTTTGCTCATCTTACAGGGCTTCTTGATTTTTGACAAGTCACTATACCTATGGTAGAATTTACTTCGTATGTATATATATTGTGGTCAGGGTATCTTTTGCATATAAATGACACTGACAGACTTTAGAGGTAGATAACATTGGATAAGTACGAATATCAGGTATGTGCCGATCAGATCAAACATCTTATAGATGAGAGGCGATTCGCTGAGGCCATGAATATAGCGGATACCATCGATTGGCGCAAGGTCAGGAGCGTTTCCATGCTCTGCACCGTCAGTGAAGTTTATAAGATAAACAAGAAGTATGAAGAGGCAAGGGATATTCTCCTGCTTGCCTATGACAGGCATCCGGGCGGCAGGTCAATAGTGTATGCACTTTGTGAGCTTGCGATAAAGTTAAATGATGTCCTCCAGGCAAAGGGACTCTATGAGGAGTTCGTCAGCCTGGCGCCTGAAGATACAAGCAAATATATCTTATTATATAAATTATATGAAGCTCTCGACGTATCGGTTGAAGAGCGTATTGAAGTACTCGAAGAGTTTAAGAAGAGGGATTACAGGGAGAGATGGGCCTATGAGCTGGCCTATCTATATCATAAGATCGGTCAGGAGACTCGTTGCGTTCAGGAATGTGACGAGCTTATATTATGGTTTGGTGACGGTAAATATGTAAAGAAGGCAATGGATCTTAAGATGCAGCATACCAGGCTTTCAAGGGAGCAGCAGCTTAAGTACGAAGGCCGTCAGGAACCTCTTACCGATCAGTTTATGAACATGCAGAATACGCCTGTTCAGCAGATATATGATACGGATCCCCAGGCGGGCAACCCTCAGGAGATCCCCATTCAGCGTCCTGTGAACCGGCAGTATCCGCCATACGGACAGATGCAGCAGGTTTCTTCAGGGAT
>DPZM01000261.1 GCA_003535955.1 Lachnospiraceae bacterium
GCGGATCTACTACAGTGTAGCCAAGACTTTCAGCCCTCTCACGCTGGGATTCGGTGATCCATATTGCCGGGAGGTTGAATGATGGCTCAACCGTCGGTATACCGGAGATCTCTTCCTCAACGTACCCCGGATTCATTGCCATATAGTGGTCAAAGAGGATCTCACCTTCGGATACCTGGATACCCTTTATCTTGATTATATACTGGTTAGGATTAAGCTGTATGTTATCCCGAAGCCGGATTATAGGTACCACTGTACCAAGCTCCAGTGCCACCTGCCGTCTTATCATTACGACACGGTCAAGGAGGTCACCGCCCTGGTTGACATCAGCAAGAGGGATGATACCGTAACCGAACTCAAGCTCAATGGGATCAACCTGAAGAAGGGATACAACATTCTCCGGTTTCCTGATCTCCTCGGCCTCCGCTTCGGTCTCATCAACCGAAGCTTCAACCTTGCTCTCTTCAAGCGTATTGGCTACCATTCTTCCGCATACGACAAATATGGCACCGAATCCCACAAACAGAAGCAGGTTAAGGGGTGTGAATATTCCCAGAAACGCAAGGATCGCACCAGTTATATAAAGGGCCCTTGGCATACCGAAGAGCTGCTTTACTATAATGTTTCCGAAATCAGCTTCCTTACCGCCCTTTGTCACGAGAATACCTGTCGATAAGGAAATGACAAGGGAAGGTATCTGGGACACAAGGCCGTCACCTATCGTCAGTATCGCATATTTCTGAAGCGCAGCCTGGAAGTCAAGCCCGCCTCTTGTCATTCCCATGATTATGCCGCCGACTATGTTGACGGCCGTGATGATAAGGCCGGCAGTCGCATCTCCCTTTACGTACTTAACCGCACCATCCATGGAACCGAAGAAGCTTGATTCTTCCTGTATCTTATCCCTTCTCTTCTTGGCTTCCTCATCAGTGATCGCACCGGTATTTAAGTCAGCATCAATAGCCATCTGCTTACCCGGCATGGCATCAAGCGTGAACCTGGCAGTTACTTCAGCAACACGCTCCGAACCCTTGTTGATGACCATGAACTGGATGATGATAAGGATAATGAATACTATCGAACCCATGACCAGATCACCGCCGCCCACGAAACTGCCGAAGGTTTCAACGACGTTACCCGGAGACCCTGTGGTAAGGATAAGCCTGGTCGATGAAACGTTAAGCGATATACGAAAGAGCGTCGTGAAAAGCAGCATTGTCGGATAGAAAGACATATCCAGCACTTCCTTGGCGAACATTGAATTAAAGAGGATGGCGAAGGCTACCGACATATTGAGTGCCAGACATACGTCAAGGATCACCGACGGAATGGGAATAATAAGGAAAACAAAAGCACACAGCAGATACAGGGCAACACCTAGGTCTGCTCTTCCTATCTTCATCCCATTCACCTCCCCTCTTCTTTATCGGATTTATATCTTATCTATGCCGTCGCCTGTGCCTCACGTTTATTATAGATCACGGCAAGTATTTCAGCCACTGTCGAATACAGTTCCTGGGGGATCTGTGCTCCCAGATCAACGTTGTAATAAAGCATTCTTGCCAGCGGTTTATTCTCGACTACATCAACATTGTTCTTTATTGCTTCTTCTTTGATCCTGGCCGCCAGGAAATCCTCACCTTTGGCTATAACATAAGGAGCCGGCGCCTTCTCGGGATCATATCTTAAGGCTACCGCAAAGTGGGTGGGGTTGGTGATCACAACATCCGCCTGCGGGATCTCCTGCATCATTCTACGCCTTGATGCCTCCTGCATCCTCTGCCTCTGCTTGCCCTTTATCTGCGGATCTCCTTCGGCGTTCTTGAACTCATCCTTGACCTCCTGCTTGGTCATCTTAAGATCTTCATTGAACTTATGCTTCTGATACGCATAATCAAGAATGCCTACAATCAGATAAACAGCACATATCTTAAGGGCCATGTTTATGACAATGTCACCAAAGAGCGCCAATGCCTGAACAAGCTGCATATCGTACAGCAAAAAAAGCTGTCCCGCCTGGTCCTTAAGCGTTGAATAGGCAACATATCCGATAATGAAAAGCTTAATGAGTGACTTTAAAAGATCCATAAGCTTATCCAGGGAAAAAAGCCTCTTTATACCCTTGGTCGGATCAAGCTTGCTGAACTTGGGCTGCATTGGCTTGGCTGTCGGTTTCCACTTGACCTGAACAAGGTCTACGATAAAGGCAACCAGAAAAGCAACGGCAAGAAAGGGAAGCAGCATTAAAAGTATCTTGATAATGATCCTGTTCATAACTCCCGCAAACTCTTTCGGGATTATGAACCCGTCCGCAAGTGTGGTCATCTCCGGGATCCTGTTGTAGCTTTCCGAAAAGACCTCCAGAAAGGATATGCCCATATTGCCGATGTAGATACGAAGGACCAAAAACATGGCAAAGAGGCTGATCGCACCGTTCAGTTCCTTTGACTTGGCAACCTGGCCTTCCTTCCTGGCATCATCCTTCTTCTTGTCGGTCGCCGGTTCGGTCTTCTCGCCGCCCGGCCCCTCCTTGGCAAAATACTGCAGATTATATTCAAACAAGAGCTTAGCGTCCATTTTGCTCCCCTGTTAAGTCAGGCTTCTGACCACTGCCGTCACCATGACCTTCATCTCGTTGAAGATAAAGTCAGACGCACTTGGCAGTACTCCTATCGTTATCATCAGGGTTGCCAGGCCGATGAAAAGCTTGATCTGGATACCGACCGAGAACATGTTGATCTGCGGTGCTGTCTTTACAAGTATTCCCAATACAGCATTGGTAAGCATGATCGTCGCCACTACCGGCAGACATATCCTGAAGGCTATAAATACGTAATCATCAAGGTATTGCATGATCACAGTCATTATCTTATCCGAAGAAAAGCGGGCCATTCCTATGGGTATGATGGTAAAGGTCTCGCTCAGCGCCCTTATAAAATAATGGTGCAGATTTGTGACCATCATAATGAGCATTATCGAGTACTGGTACAAAACACCCGTAAAACCCGTCTGTTCTCTTGTTGTAGGATCAAGCAGAGATATCATCGAGATACCTATTTCCATATCCGCAAGCCTGCCCGCAAGATTTATGACCGAATTACATATATTGGAAAAGAATCCCATCATGAGTCCCGCTATCGCTTCCTTCAGGACAAGTGCCGCATATCCGTAAAGGGTGCTGTAGCTTGGAACAACATGCATTTCCATAGTCTCATATATAACAAAGGCAAGAAAAAAACTCCAGCCTGCCTTGGCCCTTCTGGGTACGTTCTGTATCGAAAAGAAGGGGGCCGTTACCACAAAACAGCTTATCCTTACGAATATAAGCAGGAAAAATTCCAGATCCGTATAGGAAAAAGAATGATCTATCATC